>QNDZ01000089.1 GCA_003646055.1 bacterium | reverse complement strand
TGTATCAGTTGAAAGCAAGACCTATGGAGCCGGTTTGAAGACCATCAGGTGGGATGGCAGTAAGGTTCCTGCAGGGACCTACTTCCTGAGCGTGAGTGTGAACGGTGAGGTTAAGGGTAACAGAAAGGTTATTGTCGTCAGGTAATAGCGACAGCCTTTCCAGATATACCCCCCGCTTATGCGGGGGTTTTTATTTTACTTGTCTTAAAATTTTTTTCTGGTATATTTTTATCAAAAAATGGAGGTGACAGTATGAGGTTTGATGATTTAATTCCAATGGCAAAGAAGAAGGGCAGGAAAAGGATTGCCATTGCAGGTGCCAAAAAACTCTCAGAGATACAGGCAGCAATACAGGGGATGGAAATGGGGCTTGTTACACCCATACTTGTTGGTGAAGAGGATAAACTTCCAGATAACCTTCCTGATGGAGTACAGGTTGTCCCAGCAAACAGTGATACAGAAGCAGTTGAGAAGGCCGTAAAACTTGTCTCCTCTGGTGAGGCTGATATTTTGATGAAGGGTTCTGTACCAACATCCAAGTTTCTGAAGGGCGTTCTAAATAAAGAGTGGGGTTTGAGGGGCAAGGGGGTTTTGAGCCATGTTGCACTCCTTGACCTCCCTGAATATCACAAACTTTTAATCATTACGGATGGTGGTATGTGTATAAATCCAGACCTGGAGACAAAAATTTCTATCCTTAAAAATGCAATTGAATTTGCACACTCCATCGGTATAGAGAACCCAAAGGTAGGCATCCTTGCAGCAGTTGAAGTGGTTAATCAGGATATGGTTGAGACTGTGGATGCTTCAATCATATCAAAGATGGCATCAAGGGGGCAGATTAATGGAGCAATTGTTGATGGCCCTCTTGCAATGGATATACTCATCTCCAGAGAAGCAGCAGAGATGAAGGGTATAAGTTCTCCTGTTGCAGGCGATGTTGACATAATCCTTGTTCCTGATATTACCACCGGAAACAGCGTGGCAAAGGCACTCCTTTATTTGGCAAACGGGAAGGCTGCTGGGGCAGTTGTTGGCACGTCCAGACCTGTTGTTATGCTATCAAGGGCAGACTCTCCTGAGACAAAATTAAACTCCTTGATTCTGGGGATACTTTGCTCCTGATAATTTCTGGGCTAAAGGACTCTCTGTTACAATTTGCAGGAAGGCTTCCACCTGAGTGGGGCGTGTTCTTCCTCTCCATGCTTCCCATCTTTGAGTTGAGGGGTGGTATTCCCGTAGGTGTCCACATGTTCCATCTTCCTCTGTGGAAGGTGTTCATCTTTTCGTATATAGGAAACCTTTTGCCAGTTATCCCAATCCTTTATATTCTCAAACCACTCTCAAAATTGGGATTTGTTAGGAGATACCTTGAAAAGACCGAAAAAAGGGGAGAACTTGTTAAAAAGTATGAGGCACTTGGTCTTACAATGTTTGTTGCAATACCCCTTCCTGTGACAGGTGCCTGGACAGGTTCACTTCTTGCATTCATCTTCAACATACCCATCTTCAAGGCATTTCTCTTCATATCCATAGGCGTTTTTACTGCAGGTGTGATTGTCTCAACACTTACCATCATGGGGATTGCAGGTGCAGTGATTGCAGGGATTGCGTTGTTTACAATCATTATTCTCTCCTTCTTGAAGAATAGAAGACTCTTTCTTCTGATAATTCCAATCCTCTTCATGGTTTCAGGATGTGTGAGGGGGGTTAAACCCACGAAGAAAGAAATAACAATAGGTAAGATTGAGTTTAAGGGTAACAATCACATACCATCAGGAAAATTGCTTGATGTTATGAAGATTAAAAAGGGTGATGTTTATAATGAGGATGCAATGAGATACAGCATGAAGAGAATTGTCCAGTATTACAAAGATAAAGGTTTCTGGTCTGCAAGGATTATTCAGAGAAAGGGGAATTATAATCCAGAGAAGAGAGAGGTGAATTTCTTGATAGTTATCTTTGAAGGAAACAGGAGCATTATCACAAAGGTTGAGATTTCGGGGAATAAGGTGTTTAATAAAGAGGAGGTGCAAAAGATACTGGGAATCAGGATAGGTGAACCCTTTGATGCTGCAAAGATAGCAAGGTCAGAGTATCTATTGTCCCTGAAATATGCTGACATGGGTTATATAGATGCGGTTGTTACAGTGGATAAAAAAAGGATCGGTAATGGTGTTGAACTCCTGTTCAATATAAAAGAGGGCAAAAGGTATTTTGTGCGAAAGATAAGGATTAAGGGATTAAAAAAGGTCAGATGGAAGATTGTCAGAAGGGAGATTGTTGTAAAGGAAGGGGAGATTTACTCGCCCACACTTGCCTATCGTTCCCAGTCAAGGATATACAGCACAGGACTGTTTGAGTATGTGAATTTTAATCTAAAAAAAATAGGGGATGACTCCCTTGATGTTATTTTTACTGTAAGGGAACTTGACCCCAGATGGATAGGATTTGGTATAGGTTACGAATCCCCGGAAAGATTGCTCCTTGACCTCTCCTGGGGGCACAACAATCTGATGGGGAATATGCAGAGAATTAGAATAAATTCAAATATTTCCTGGGACTTCCTTGGAGGAAGCAGGTTTTCTCTTTTTCTTAATTACGAAGAACCATATCTTCTTGGAACAGATATTAAGTTTCTTATTACCCCATCCTACAGGTATGTGAGTGAACCAGGATTTCTTGAGAAACTTGTCACAATAAATCTTGAAACAAGGAAATATCTTCTGGAGAACACATCTGCTTCCTTCACATTAAACTTCAGGAATGCCTACATTGAAACAACCTCATCTGTTGTTGTTAATGATACCCTTATAGGCTCAAAGAATACAAACTCTGTTGCAATCAACCTTTATTCAGATGGCAGGGACAATATCCTCAATCCAATGAAAGGGTACTATTTACTACTGGGGTATGAATATGCTGGAGGTTTTCTGGGCGGTTACAATCACTTTGACAGAATAACAATCCAGATGGCTCTATTTTTCCCTTTTCCTGGAAGTTCTGTGCTTGCACTCCATACCATGTGGGGCTTTACTTATCCTGAAATGCCATACGACTCTGTAAGTATTGATGCAAGATATGAAATGGGTGGATGGAGGACAGTGAGGGGATATGAAGATGGCTCAATAGGTTTTCCTGATTACAGGGGTAAAAAGAGTGGTCTCCAGTTGATTCAGATGAATGCAGAGTTAAGATTCAGGGTTTTCAAAAGGATTTATGGCTATCTTTTTGTTGACTCTGGTAACCTGTGGATGTCCCCTGACGAGATAAAGATTTCAAGCCTTTTCACTGGTGCAGGTTTCGGAATAGGATTTATAACACCTATAGGTCCTATAAGACTTGAATATGCCAGACCACTCACCATTGAAGGCAACCATAAGATTTACCTTAATATTGGAAATCCATTCTGATGATTAAAGAGGGATTGTATACCATATCAACAAGGGTCGTTGTGCTGATTCTAAGCATAATGTTAAGTGTAATATTGAATAGAATGATGGGGCCAGCAGGAAAGGGTATATACACCGGGGTCATCGTTTTTATTCAGACTGCAGGAATGTTATTTTTCTGGGGATATGATGTGGTTTTTTCCATTCTAACAGGTAAAAGAAAGGTTAGAGCAGGAATTGTATCAGGGACTTTGCTTGTTATTTTTCTTGTTTTGTCAACGATTTTCACAATCATTATGTATGTTTCAAAGTCCATCCTTGAAAATGTCCTTGTGGGTTTCTCACTGAACATGTTTACAATACCAATAATGGGTTTCCTGTTTTTCTCAGAACTATGGTTAAGGGTGATTCCTGATGGATTTTTGGGAAGGGGTGATGTGAGGGGATTCAACCTGTTCATCCTTTTCAATGCCCTGATAAAACTCATTGTTATAGGTCTGGCTGTCTTTCTCCTATTGGGAAGCCCTGCTGGTGGAATACTTGGTTATTCAATATATGGATTTATCATCCTTGTTTTTTCTTTGTTTATTTTTAAACCTGATGGATTTAACCCTGGTTTAATACTTGAAGAGGTTAAACATATTGGTATCTGGATTTTTCTTTCAGACCTCTTTGCCTTTTTGCTTTACAGGTTTGATTTTTTACTTTTGAATGGACTGAAAGATTCCTACAGCCTTGGCATTTATTCAACTGCGGTTTTTATGGGTGAGGTGATATGGCTGGTACCTGTGAGTTTTTATAATGTGATTTATGCAGGGGCAATATCCAGTAAGAAGATACCAGAAAGAAGAGATTTCTTCATCATATTTACATCAGTAATTATACTGGGAATAATAGGCTGCATTTTTATAAAGCCAGTTGTCCTGTTTCTCTATGGAAGAGACTTTCTCCCTGTGGTGGGTATCTTCAGGTTGCTCCTGCCCGGGATTGTATTTTTTTCAATCCCGAAGGTTTTGAATGCCATAGTGATTGGAAAATATGAGAGGCCTGCCATAATAACTACCACTGTCATTTCTTCCTTTCTTTTAAATTTAATTCTTGACCTTATTCTCATTCCCGTTTTAGGGGGGACTGGGGCTGCAATTGGAACGAGCATATCCTACACAACTGGAGCCATAATCTACTTGTTCCTTTTTGTGAGGTTGAAAAAATGGGAAGGGTGATACTTTTTACTGCCCTTGAGGGAACAGGAGGAAACTCCCTTGCAAACAGAAATTTTATAAACCCTCTTGGGGAAAGGTTGTTTTCCCTTGTTGATATAAAGGATGTTATTAAGGGAAATATTCAAAAACATTCCATTGTTCTTCCAGTTATGACACAGAGAAACTATACTGGCATTCCAGGCCTTCTTCTTATCCTTTTTCAATCCTTTTTACCACTGGCCATCTTCACGATACTCATGCGTCTACACAGGATAACAATCATAGCAAGGGGAACCCTTTCTGGTTTTTTACTCTCCATATTTCCATGGTCAAACTATAAACTTGTGCTTCCAGGCATTTACTCACTTGAGGCTCTTGTTTATGGGGAAAATAATTCTTATGTAAACAGGATTATTGAAAAGAGGGCAATAAAAAATGCAAAAAGGGTTTTTGTTCCAGGGAATAACATAAAGAGATATTTAAAGGATGAGTATGGTGTTGATTCAGAGGTTGTGTATATTCCTGCAGAACCATATCCAGTAAAGAAAAAATTCAAAAAGTTTACCCCTGTGTATCTGGGAACCATTCCTGATGAAAAAACACTTCATTCAATAATAGCGGTGTTTAAACATATAAAAAAGGTAATTAAAGAATCAAAACCCCTTATTCTGTCCCAATTTTTGAGGGAAGATTTTAAAAGAGAACTGGAAAGGACAGGAATTGAGGTTATTTCAATGAATTATGAAGAATTGAAGAATTTCCTGCCTTCCTGTCATGTGGGGCTTGTTATGGAAGGAGACAATCCCCTCTCAGCATACCTCATAACGACAAAGTTTATAGACTATATTTCAGCAGGTCTCCCTGTTATTGTGCATAAAGGAATGGATGAGTTGTGCAGGATTGTTAAGGAATATAATCTTGGAGTATGTGTTGCCCCTGTATCAATAGGGAATGATATTTTAATGGAAGTTAAGAGATTGATTCAAGAGGAGATGCGTATAAGGAGTATTTCAAGGAGGCTTTTCTCAAAGGAAAGGTTCAGGGACAAAATATTGAGCAATCTCACTTGAATGTGGAGTAAAACAGGGTTAGAATATTCACATGAAAAGGATAGCATGCCACCAGCCTAACTTTTTCCCTCATCTGGGTTTCTTCAGGAAACTGCTTATGGCAGATGTGTTTGTGATACTTGATGATGTGCAATTCTCAAGACGTTCATACACACAAAGAACACTGATTAAAATCCAGCATACTGGAAAGTGGCTCACAGTACCGGTAATCAAAAAGGGTAAATATTACCAGAAGATAGCAGATGTAAGAATTGACAATACACGGCACTGGAAAAAAGACCATTTAATGACCTTTTACTACCACTACAGGGCAGCAGATTACTTTGATGAAATTTACCCCCTTTTAAAGGATGTTTATTCAGAGGACTTTGAATTTTTGATGGATTTTAACATGAAGGGAATCAGAATGATTATGTCATACCTTGGAATAGATAAGGAATTCATACTCTCTTCTGAACTCGGGATAGATAAGAAAGGTAGTGAAAAAATACTTGGTATTGTAAAAAGCCTTGGTGGTTCAGTTTATGTATCAGGTAGGGGTGGTAGTGCATACCTTGTGGAAGAAGACTTTGAAAGGGAGGGGATAAGGATAGAATTCTATCCATATCCTGAGCCATATCCTCAACTTGGATTCGGGTTTATCAAAGGTCTTTCTATTGTTGATGCACTTTTTAACATTGGGATGGACACAAGGAGGTTGATTGAGCCTTGATATTCTGATACCTGTGTATAATGGTAAAAACCACCTTTTGAGACTGTTGAATGCACTTAAAGAAAGTCCACCAGAAATGGAATACAGGATTTACCTTTTTGATAATAATTCATCTGATGGAGGGGCTAAACTTGTTGAAAGTATGTATCCAGAGGTGGTTGTTATTTACTCACAGAGAAATTTAGGGTATGGGGCTGCATTGAACAGGTTGATTGAAGTTTCAAATGGTGAATATTTATGTACGATGAACACGGACATTTACTTTGATACAGATGTCTTTACACCGCTTCTGAATAAGATGGAGGAGGACAAAAGGATTCTTGGAATAGCACCTGTTCTGGTGATGCCAGGGAAGGGTATTGTGAGCACTGCAGGTGATATATTCCCCAACCTCTGGACATTTCTCGTTGAGTTTTTACCCGTTGCTGAAATGGTGAATAGGGTATTACCTGGTTTTAGATTGTGGAGTTCCTTGAAGCCATACTCCTTTTATAAAAAAGGAGGTTATGTAAATCACATAGAGGGCTCTTTTGTCCTC
>QNDZ01000088.1 GCA_003646055.1 bacterium | reverse complement strand
GGGTTGATTTACAGGCTCTTATAAGCATTGGGGTGAGTTCCTTTATCCTTTCAATGTCTGTTTCAGCATATACAGTGAGTTTAAGGTGGAGTGTGTCTGGATGGTTATCAGGCAGGTTGAGATTTGTTATAAGGTCAAGTGCCTTATTTTTATCACCCTTTTTGAGGAGGAAGTCCACATAATGGTTTATTGCAGTTATGTTCATGGGGTCTTTCTCTATGATGTCCCTGTAAACCGATTCAATCTCGCTGAATCTGCCCCTATCAAACATGAGTTTTTCAAGCACACCAAGCCCTGATTCTGAATATGAGGGGTACTCCTTGAGAACATTTATGAGTTCCTTTATACCGGAATTTATATCCTCCTTCTCAAGCAGGTAGAATGCATTTGCAAGTTTTGCAAGGGGAATCTTTGCCTTAAATCCCTGGCGTATGTAGTGATACGCCCTGTCAGGGTCTTTTTTCAGGAGTTTCATCCCCACATAAACCCCGTAGGAGTATAGTTTTTTTCTATCAGTGAATATGTTCCTTGCTGTCTCGTATGCCTTTTCCCATTCTTCCTGCATCTCAAACAACCAGAGCAGTTTCCTTGCTGTTTCCTGTGATTCGTCTCCCTCATGCATTGATTTAATGAGAACCTTTGTTGCCTCCCCGTACTTTTTCATTGCAATGTAGTCCTCTGCAAGGCTCTTCAAGACCCTTATTTTCTTATCACGTGGTATGAGTGGTTTTACAGAAAGGTTCCTGTGTATCATTATTGCAGAATTTGCCTTCCCCATTTCCCTCAATATATCACCGACCCTTAGATATGCATCAATATTCTCAGGGTCTTCCTTCCATGCCCTGTTCAGGTATTCAATTGCCCTTTCTCTGTCTCCGTCAGAAAGTAATTCAAGCCCCTTTATGTAATTCTTTGGTAATTTTTTAGGCGTTCCCCTGTATCTTCCAAATGTTATAAGCAGAAGGGCAAGGAAGAATACTGAGAGGATGATGATAAAATAAATCATTCCTCCTCCTCGGATGTTTCCTCTGTTTTCAGTACCTCTGGCTCTTCGGTAAGGGGCAGGTTCCTTAATGCCTTGAGTTCCTCTGCAAGTTTTTTCTTCTCCTTCTGGCAGTTCCATAGATTGTGTCTCAACCTGATTTCGTTTATCCCTGCCACTATGATGGTTATAAAAACACCGAGTGCAAGGCACTCAATCATAACAAGTGTCAGGGGAACCTGTGTAAAGTGCCATGTAAGAACAGAGACATCAACAACTGTTCCTCCGTTCTGTATTCCTATGGTGATGAAAATAATGCCAAAGATTGCGGTGAGTATGATTATAACAAATCCCATTACTCCTCCTTATCTTTTTGGATTATGCCAACAGGGGTATTACCTCTTAGATGTGTTACCTTAACCGAAATCACATCCCCGATATTCACATTTTCGCTGACTGCAATGTATTTCCCTGTCCATGTTTTGCAGAGGTATCCACCCTTCTTTGCAGGTTTCATAACAATGCACCTGAAGGATTTTCCGACCATTTCCTTGTTCCTCTCCCTGGTTATCCTGTTCTGAACCCCTATCAATTTTCTCAATCTCTTTATCTTTTCTTCATCAGTGAGTTTGTCCTCCATAAGTGCGGCAAGGGTGCCTGGTCTTGGAGAGTATCTGAACATGAATGCATGGTCAAACCTGATTTCTTCAACAAGGGCATGGGTATCCATAAACTCCTTTTCTGTTTCTCCAGGAAATCCCACAAGCAGGTCGGTTGTGAGCGTAACATCAGGAAGAATTGACCTCAACCTTTTCACTGTATCTCTGTATTCCTCAACTGTATAGTGTCTGTTCATCAGTTTCAATATCCTATTATTCCCTGCCTGAACAGGGAGGTGCAGGTATCTTACCATATTTTTCTTTTCAGCCATAACCCTGAACATGTTATAGTCTATATCTTTGGGGTGAGATGTCAAGAAATTTAACATCTCAACCCCCTTTATATCTGCCACCATTCCAAGGAGTGAAGCGAAGCCCACACCTTTGTAATTGTACTCATTCACGTTCTGACCAAGGAGTATGATTTCTTTAACACCCTGACCCACAAGGTATTCAACCTCTTCAAGTATTGTATCAACAGGCCTTGACCTTAATGGTCCCCTCACATAGGGAACGATGCAATAGGAGCAGAAGTTGTCGCATCCCCTTGATATGGAAACATATGCGGATATGTCCTTATTCAGAGGCCAGATTTCATTGTAGTCCTCAAAAGGATTTCCCTCTTCAAACACCCCTGCTCTTCCTATAATCACAGGGAGGTTTCTGTATGCATCTGGTCCTGCAACAAAATCCACTTCAGGGATTTCAAGGAGTTCAGGAAGTCTCTTTGCCATACACCCCACAACACCAATCTTTATATTTTTTCGCTTTTTCAGTCTTCCAAGGCTGTGAATCCTTCCAATAACCCTTTTTTCTGCGTGTTCCCTGACTGCACATGTGTTGAGTATTACAACATCTGCCTCTCTCTCATTATTCACTGGAATGTATCCCTCTTTTTTAAGTATCTCAGAAATGATTCCAGAGTCGTATTGGTTCATCTGGCACCCATAGGTTATAATGTGGAACCTCTTAGACCTTTTCTCCATATGTCCTTTCCTCTGTTATGTGGGTGATTTTTACATCCACCGGGTTTTGAACCGGTTCTTTACTGAAGAGTACCCTTATGTAATTGGGGGTGAATCCGTAGTACATCTTATCTTCGTAGTCCATCTTCCTTGAAGGTATCACTCTGAAGACCTTTCCCACCATTGTTTTCCTGTATTCATAATTGTTTTTTGTCCCCAGTTTTCTCAATATTTTGCTCCTCATTTTCTTGACAGAATCATGGACCTGATTGGGCAGGAGGGTGGCAAGGGTGAAGGGCCTTGGTGAGTATCTGAACACATGCAGGTATGTTATAAATGCCTCCTCAACAAGCCTTACTGAGTTCTGGAATGCCTCCTCATCCTCTCCAGGAAACCCAACAATGAAATCAGCACCTGTGTTTATTTCAGGCCTTATCCTGCGGAGTTCACTCACTATCCTTAAGGTGTCCTCCCTTGTGTAGTTTCTCCCCATCCATCTGAGTATCCTGTTGTCCCCGCTCTGCTGGGATATGTGTATATGTGGAGCAAGTCTTTCATGTTCAAAAAGTTCTATCAATTCATCGGTTATATTGTCCGGTTTGAGGGAACTGAGCCTTACCTGA
Source organism: bacterium (assembly GCA_003646055.1). Lineage (GTDB taxonomy): Bacteria > Hydrothermota > UBA3072 > UBA3072 > B12-G15 > B12-G15. The sequence goes on along the minus strand of QNDZ01000088.1, from coordinate 3,805 downwards.
ATATTTTCATCAAGGAGCATCTTAATTAGATGGGGGAGTTTGACCCCTTTATAATTATAGTTTCCAATGTGTGTTCCTGTCAGGATAATTTCATGGAATCCAGCCCGTGTTTTTTCCTTCACCTCTTCAATTATCTGTTCAGGGGGGAAGGACCTGTTTCCACCCCTTGCATAGGGGACAATACAGTATGTGCAGAAATTCTCACACCCCTTCTGAATCCGTACATAGGCCCTCATCCTCTCCTGGTAGATGTTAATTCCCTCTATGGTGTCAGGGTCAAAGAAGATGGCGTTTTCAAACTCTTCTGGAAAGAGTTTTGCATGGCAACCCATGACCTTCACCTCTGCACCTGTTGAAAGTGCCCTGTGGAACAGGTTTCTTGATTCATGGCCTGCCATTGCTGTGACAGAGCATGTATTGATATACACCAGGTCAGGTGCATCCTTGAGTGATACAATGGTATCACCCCTTTTCAGATGCATCTCCTTCACCATCTCTGACTCATATTGATTCAACTTGCACCCAAGTGTGAGTATAGCAACCTTCATGCCAATAAATATAAGTTAATTTATACAGGTGTCAAAATCTTTAAGTTTGAATTCACTGATTGACATCTATCATTTCTTTTGTATCATGGTTAAACATAAAAAAGGAGGATGAGAAGATGGGTAGTAAAATAGGTATCTTTCTTCTTCATGGTATAACAAAGAATTCAGGGGAGCTTGCTTATGTGAAAAAGTCTCTGGAAGAAAAGGGGTATTGTGTTGAAACGCCTAATTTACCAAGGCATGGTCTTTGCCCCAGAGAGTATGAAACCTGCTGGAGGGATGTGCTTCAACTGAGCAAAGAGGAATTACTGATGGGAGTAGAAGAATCATTCCGGAAGTTTAATGAAAAGGTTGATGAGATTTTTGTAGGGGGGAATTCTATTGGTGCAAATTTGGCATTCTATCTTGCAAGCAAATTTCCAGTTAAAGGGATTCTTGCCTTAAATCCTGTTTACAGATTGGCCAAAGGACTTGAGTTTATACTCAGGCATGAACCCAAAATAAGTGCCTTTCTTTTAAAAAAGAATGGGAATTCCAATAATAATGATTTGGTTTTTCATAATTTTAACATTGGTTCACTATTAAGTCTTCTGGAAATTGTAAGAGATACACCCCAATATGTAAAAGGACTTTCTATACCGACACTTCTTATATTTTCAAAAAATGATGACATTCTCTCTCCAAAGAATGTAGTGATTTTTGATAAGTGGCTAAAAGGCGAAAAAGAACTGCATATAGTTAATGAAAGCGGACATGGGTTGCCTTACAATTCAGCAGTTTTGCCTCTGATAGATGAATTTATCAAAAATTATGCCCTGACAATACATAAATAGTTAAATTCTGATAAGGTCTATATTGTTTTTTCCTGTCTGAAGAAGGGGATTGCCTCTGATACCTCTGCATGGTGGGTGCAGAGGAGGAGGAAGAGGTTGAGAAACCACAGAATTATAATCAGGTTACTTACACCAGAGAAGAACATGAACACAGAAACAGGTAGCATTCCCATGAGGATAATCGTGGCACTGTTTTTAGGTGAGACCTCCCTTCTAAGGATGATCTTTATTATAATAAACAGGAAGAGCAGGCATATTGCCCATGCAAGGGAAACCCTGAAGAATTCAATCCCGCTCCAGACACCAAAACTCACATCTATTGCCTTTCCTCCTTTGAACCCCATGAATGGTGAGAATGCATGACCCAGAACAGGTGCAATTCCGACAGGGATTACCCCCCATCCTGACACAAGCCCTGATTTAATAATGATGAAGGCAGGAAGAAACCCCTTCATAAAGTCAAGCACCACACCAAGGGAGCCCCAGAAAGGTCCCTTTGCATGCCAGAGGTTGAATGCACCTGGATTACCATCCCTTATGTTGCGCAGGTCAACACCAAGTAGTTTCCCAATCCAGTATGAGAACATGAGTGAACCTGATAAGAAGGAGAGGATACTCAGGCTTAGTACATTCATTTTCCCCATCCCCTGATTGATATGGCTCTGTCCTTCCAGGAAACAATGCCCCTGATGTAGTACCTGTATATGGAATTTAGAAATATTGAGAGGAAGAAAACTGATGGGAATATGTGGAAAACAGGGAGAATGAAACCGAAGTTCCCTATGAACCTCCCCAGTGAAAGCAACTGTAAGGTGTATAGAAAGTAGAAGATTGCATAGTGGTTTAACTCAAGAGTTCCTCTTAGAAGGTTTAAGAAAAAGACAATACCTGTTGATAGAAGCCCTGAAAACCAGAAGATGAGGAGTGATAGGGTAGGGAGGCTGATGGATAATGCACCCTTTGCTGTGTTCTTTGTGAATCCCTCAACAAGGCTCATGTATCCATCTGGATACATCCTGAATGATACAAGTCTGTAACCAAGATATGTTTCAACAGGTGTACCCTCCTCCTCAAACATCCTTCCGAGTGCCATATCCTCAACAATCTCTGCCCTCACACTGCTGTGTCCTCCAATCTTTACATAATCATCCCTTGTGCAGATAAGGACAGCACCACACATCCCACCCTTTTTCAGCACCCTCTCAAAGGGAGAGGTGAATGTTAATGCACCCAGAAAGTTAAATAGTATGGAAAACTTCTCATAGAGCCTCTCTGTGTAATGATAGGGGAAAACAGATATGACACCATTGGTTTTTCCCCTTAAATAAATCAATTCCTCAATTGCCTCAGGTTTTAACCTCACATCTGCATCAAGGAATACAAGTATGTCACCACTTGATTTAAGGAATCCCCTCCACACTGCCCAGGATTTTCCAGTCCACCCCTTTTCCACTTTTTCGTTCCTCACAACCATTGCACCGTATTTTTTTGCAATCTCAGAGGTTTTATCCTCTGAACCATCGTCAACAACAATGATTTCATAGGGTTTAAGTGTCTGGTTTTTGAGGGAATCAAGCAGGTGGGGTAAGGAATGCTCCTCATTCCTTGCAGGAATAATAACAGATACCCTGCCGGGATTTTTTACATCCCCTGTTTTCCTTCTCAGCAATTTTTTTGCTGAAAAGAGGAGAAATCCAGTTATCCATTCAATGAATAGGAGTATTGCATTCATGGTTTAGTTAATTTTACACCCCTGGATAAAAAGTCAAGGACAAAATATACCTGTTGATTTTTTCTGAATGGGCATGATAATAAATCCTATGGAGGATTTACTCAGGCTCCTTGGGGATAGAAAGAACAGTGAAGGTGTATTTAATCCCTATGTAGATGACAGGATTCTGAATAACCTGCGCATATTCTTTGAGGCAATCCGTGAGAAAAACTCAGGGATTCTTTTTGTTGGTGAGGCACCTGGTTATCTTGGGGCAAGGATAACTGGTATTCCATTTACAAGTGGGGATGTAATACTCTCTTTGAGCCATCCAGTTTTTGAAGAAATAAGGGAAAGAATTTTTCTGAGCCGTATTGTTTCTGAAAGAACTGCTTCCATTTTCTGGAAGGGGATGAAGGATAACAGGATTATTCCTGTTGTATGGAATGCCTTCCCTTTTCATCCCCATGAACCTGATAAACTGATGTCCAACAGAAGACCTGCCATGTCAGAACTTGAAGAGGGAAAGGTGTATCTGAAGATGGTGATTGATTTATTCAAGCCAGAGAAAATAGTTGGGATTGGCAGGGTTGCTGAAGGCGTACTAAAATCATTTGTTAAGAATGTATATTATCTCAGGCATCCATCAAGGGGTGGAAAAATGCTATTTCTGGAAGGACTGATGGCACTTTTGAAGGGATGTTGAAATTATT
>QNDZ01000087.1 GCA_003646055.1 bacterium | reverse complement strand
GGTATTCCAACACACTTTGTTATAGATAAAAAAGGCATGATTCAGTTCAAACATGTTGGATATATCCCTGGTCTTGAGGACAAGATAAAGGAAGAGATTGATATTCTTCTTGGGAAAGATTGATTGAACTCCTTACAGGAATAGAAAAGCCCGGAAGATATACTGGTGAAGAGTGGGGGGCTGTAATAAAGCAGTCCTTCGATGTTTCCCTCTGTCTTATCTATCCAGACCTCTATGAGGTTGGGATGTCCAACCTCGGGCAGAAGGTTATTTATGAAATAGTGAATAACCTTCCATTTGCGTCTGCTGAAAGGGCATATCTTCCTGGTGTGGATATGTGTAAAAGATTAAGGCGATTGAGGAGACCCCTCTGTTCCCTTGAAACCAGAAGACCCCTTTTTGAGTTTGACCTTCTGGGTTTTACCCTTGAGTATGAACTTGATTATACCAATGTCCTTGAGATACTTGACCTTGGAGGCATTCCCATTCTGGCACAGAAAAGGGGGGATAAAGACCCCATAGTGATTGCTGGTGGAACATCCACATACAACCCATATCCCCTTTTACCTGTTTTTGATGCCTTTGTCATTGGTGAGGGTGAAGAGGTAATTGTTGAGATAGTGGAACTCATGAAAGGATTGAAAGGTGCTGAAAGGGAGAGGAAACTTAAAGGGTTGAATGAGATTCAGGGTGTCTGGGTTCCACAGTTAGGAAGAAAAAGGGTGGAAAGAAGGTGGGTTGAGGAGTTGAATGAAAAAAATCATCCAGTAAAACAGATTGTTCCCAATATTGAGGTAATACATGATAGATTCACCATAGAGGTTTCAAGGGGATGCACAAGGGGGTGCAGATTCTGTCAGGCAGGTTACATATACAGGCCAGTTAGAGAACGTAGTATCCAGGAGATAATTGATATTGCCAGTGAAGGGCTTCAGTTTACTGGATGGGATGAGTTGTCCCTTCTCTCTTTCTCCCTCTCTGACCATACAGGTTTTCCTGATTTTATAATTGGGTTAAAGGAGAGTTTCCCTGATATATCCATATCCCTTTCCTCAATAAGGGGGGATGCAATCTCAGATGAAATAGCAGAGGTTATGGGAAGGGGGAGAAAAACTACAATAACCATTGCACCTGAGGCAGGCACAGAGAGGTTAAGGAATATAATAAACAAGGACATAAAGGATGATGATATTTTCGGGTCACTTGAGATTGCAAAAAGGTATGGCTGGAATCACATGAAACTTTACTTTATGGTGGGCCTTCCTGGAGAAACAGAGGAGGATGTGATTGGAATATCAAGACTCCTCAACAGAATATCCGGGAGAATAAAATATCTTAATGTTCGTATATCCCCGTTTGTTCCAAGACCCTTTACCCCATTTGAATACTCTCCACAGGAAGGGATTGAAGGCCTGAAAAGGAAAAAATCATTTATCTTCAAGAACCTGAAGGCAAGGAATGTGAATGTGAAGTTCAGAAGTCCTGAGATTGCATTTATTGAAGGTATACTCACAAGGGGGGATGAGGCGGTCTTTCACCTTATTGAAAGGGCCTGGAGGAAGGGACTTACCCATCAGGCATGGGGTGAGTTTTTTGATTTTACAGAGTGGGAAAGGATTATTGAGGAAACAGGGATTGATGTTGAAAGGATAATGGAAGGCGGTTCAAGACACTGGGATAATATTGACTGTGGGGTTGGTGAAAAGTATCTGAAGGTTGAAATGAAGAAGGCTGATAGGGGGATAATAACACCTGATTGCATCACAGGATGTACGGGGTGTCTTGCCTGCCCTGGAGACCCTGAGGTTTACAGAAAGGCAGGAGAGTATGTATCAGTAAGGGTTAAGGAAAAAAAAGAGAAGATGCTTTACAGGATTACATACAGAAAGAAAAGTCCATTTTATTCACACATGGATTGCATCAGGGCAGTTGTTCGTGGCATCAGGAGGAGTGGTGTGAAACCTGTTATGACAGAGGGGTACAATCCAAGACCCAGGATGCACTTCTCTCCAGCACTTCCACTTGATTTCACATCAGAGGAAGAGTTTATCTATATCCATGTTTATGGAGATATTAAGAAGATTCCCGTACCTGATTTTATAGAGATTAGAAATATTGAAGAGGTTGAGAAGGTTGTGTCCTATCCATATGCAGTATATGGACTCACTGTTGATAATTTTGATGAAGACAGGTTGAAACAGGTTGAGGATGTGTGTATAATCAATAGTAAAGATGGATACATTGAAGTGGTAGTTCCATCAAACAGGAGTGTAAAGAGGTTGTTTGAAAAAATAAATATAAGAATTATACAAGGAAGGAGAATCGGATGGAGAAGAGAACCATAATTCTGTCCAAGAGGCATAATGAGGTGAAGGTTGCAGTTCTTGAAGACAATGAACTGGTTGAGTACTATGCTGAAAGGGAAGACCTGAACAATATTGTAGGTTATATTTTCAAGGGAAGGATCTCTGCTGTCAGAAGGGAACTCCAGGGTATATTTGTTGACATTGGGGGTGATATTGATGGATTTTTGCCATTGAGTGATTACCATTTTGCAAGAAAGGGGAGAGAGCCAAAGGTCGGTGAAGAGATAATTGTTCAGGTTACAAAAGAACCCTATGGAACAAAGGGTCCCAGACTCACAATGGTGATAACAATACCCGGAAGATACATGGTGCTTATGCCGTATGTGAAATCTGTAGGTGTATCAAAAAAGATTGAGGATAAGAAGGAGAGGAGAAGGCTCCAATCCCTTTCAAGAAAGATTCTTCCAAGGGGAATGGGTGCAATAATCAGGACATCTGCAACGGGGGTTGAACAGACAAAGTTGAAGAAGGAGATGCAAACACTTCTCAAAGAATGGAAGGATGTTCAGAAGAAGTTTGAGAATGAAAAAGCGCCTGCATTACTTAAAAGTGAGGAACAACTTGAGATAAAGATTACGAGGGACCTTTATATCCCCGATTTTTCCGAAATCCATGTTGATTCAAAGGATTCATACAACAGGATAATTCATTATCTGAAAGAAAAGAACATTCCATATAAAGGGAAGGTTTTCTTTTATAAAGGTGAAAAGCATATTTTTGAGAATTTTGGAGTGTTAAAGAGCCTTGACAAGATATACAGAAGGAAGGTGTGGCTGAAGAATGGTGGATATATAGTGATTGACCAGACAGAGGCAATGCACGTAATTGATGTGAACAGCGGGAAGTACTCAGGTAAGAAGAATCAGGAGCAGATGGTATTTGAGACAAATCTTCTGGCAGCAAAGGAGATTGCAAGGCAGTTGCGGCTCAGGGATATTGGCGGAATCATAGTGATTGATTTCATTGATATGACAGATGAGAAGAACAGAGAGGAACTTCTTAAAAGGTTTGGAGATTACCTTAAAATGGACAGAACAAAGGTTGAGGTGATTGACATCACAGGGCTCGGGCTTGTTGAGGTAACAAGGGAGAGAATAAGAAGGTCTGTTTCCCTAATGTTTATAGAACCATGCCCTGTGTGTTCAGGAAAGGGAACCATTTTTTCAAAGCCGTATCTTCTTTCCCTGCTTGAATCATACATTGAAAAGAACAGGGATGAACTTGTTGGTCAGAGCGTCACCTGTTTTGTCCATCCAATTCTCCTTGAATACATTGAGGAGAAGGGGAAGGAGAGGATATCCAGTGCAATACATGGGAGAAGGATACATATGAAGTTTGAACCAGACCCCTCCCTTCCCTATGAGAAGATTAAGATTGTAAGGGTCTTCAAGGATAGGGTGGTGGAGGAGGAGATTTAATTCTATTTGGGGTCAGGCATCAAGTATTTGGGGTCAGGCATTAACAAGTAACATCTTTTTAGGTGATAATATTTTGATATTTAAACACTTATTGGGAAGTTGATATGTTAACCACATATTCATTTTTTCATTTGCTCAGCATTATTCCTTATGGTTTTCCACATACATTCAATCCAATCATTTCAATGTCAGATTGTTATAAGCAAAATAAAAAACATGCAGACAAACGGTTTAATTCTGCTTTTCAGAGTTTGATTTTTTAATTTGCATCAGATTAACCATGTCTTTTACATAACCAGTTGCAATTTAAAAACATAGAAGAAAACATCCAGATAGCCAAATGTTACTTGTTAATGACTGACCCCGGTCATTACCCTTGGGTGGAAAAGGGGTTGACAAAAAAAAACCCAGATTATTATGATAAAACAAAGACAAAAATGGGAGGTGAAATATGTTTTTGTTGATTTTATTTTATTCGTTGAATACCAATCATGGTATTTTTAATTTTTCTCCTGTTCACTACGGGAAGGTTCCACTATCCTTATGTTCCTGTGATAATGAATTGAATCTATGGACTGTTTCAGAGAGTAATCAGGATAGGATTATGGAAAACAAACTGTTCAGGATGGCAGTGGAATTTGGAGTAACAGAGGGAATGTGTTTGTTGAAGAATATGTACATTAATATAGGAGGAGGTGTTAACCCGGGTGCAGAAATAATTGCACCAATTGTTTTCTTCTCCTCTGAAGTTTTAATCTGCTCAATTTATCCACCTCTACTCTCAATGATGATGAGAAAGGAAAATGCAAAGATAGTTTTTATAAAAGCGGCTGTAGGCTCATTATTGGGTGAGGCATTAGGGTTGTTGTTATTCGATAATAGTGATTCTCCATTTTCTTATTATGGTAGTGAAAATTTAACTCATCTTATCCCCTGTTTTTTTTCAGTAATAGCCATAAATCTATAAGGAGGATACTATGAAAAGGGTTATTTTTGGCTGTTTTTTATTTTATCTTGGTGTTTATGGTTATGGTTTTAAGGTTTATGTAAAGTATCCTTTTGCCATTGACTCCCGCCTCAGGGATACAGTTGTAGTGGACTCAATTTGCAGGAGTACGCCTGTTGAGGTTATTTTGAATAGCGAAGCAAAGGGTTTGTCTGTTATTGACACATTCGTAACTTCAGATTCAGGGTATGCAGAAGTAACATTCAATAAGTGGCCAGATGGGAGTATGATCTTAAAGAATAGTATAAGCAGTATTGATATAAAACTGATTAATATTTCTCATGAGATTGGGCGTGGGCCTTCTGCAGTGTTTGAACCTGTAGAATTCAAGGGGCTTTCACCTGAAAGTGTGCTTACAGTAACAATTCCAGCACCTTTTGTAAATCCTGCTAATGAGGTTAAATATAGGGAGTGGAGCATCTTTTGTTAAATTGGGAATTATGACAGACATTCATATTGGAACAAATGGAGCTTGGTTGCCATGGCAAGAAAACACTGAGTTCTGTGCTTCAGGATATAACAATCCCTGGAATGGATGTATGGGAGATGATGGACAGGAGAATTGTATTTTACAAAACATTGCTGTAAGAGACAGATTGAATAGCTTAAATCTGGATTATGTCATGCTAACGGGGGATTTTACACAAAGTGCGGAGAGGGAGGAGTTTGAATGCTTTAAGGCACTTATAGCTGACAGTCTTTATACAGTATATTTCCCTATACTGGGGAACCATGATTCATGGCCTTATCCTCCTGACCAGACAGATGTTGACCCAGATAATGTAGTTTTTGGGGGATATTTTATGCAATATGGAGGATTTAAAAAGCAATTTATAAAGATAAGAGACAGTTTACCTGTTGCACATTTTCAATACCCAGCGTATTTATTGGATTCTACAAGGAGTTATGAGCAGTATGATGGATCAAGCGTTTTCTGGCCATCATTTTTTACATTTTATTCTTTTGACTATCAGAACTATCATTTCTTATTTGCAGATTTTAATTCAAGGGGGAGTGCAGACTTGCATAACCCGGGATCAGAGGGGGATGCGGATATCAATAAACTTAAATGGTTTTTCCAGGATTTTGACAGGGCGAGGAGTGAGGGAAGGAGGATTATTGTTTTTGCCCATCATCCGTTGATACCGAGTAATTGGCCAGGAGATGCTGAGGAATTTGATGCGGATGAGTTAAACAGGATAGATGACTCACTTGATTTGCGTGGTTCAAATGTTTATTTTGAATGGTGGTTTGGAGGTCATGAGCATGAGAACAGGGATAATACCACAACCCTTGTTTCAGGGGATACGATTGCTAAACATGTATATATCACAGGGCAGTCATATGCAGGTGTTTATAGAATCATCAATCTGCATGACAATTATTTTCTTGATTTCACATCAACCCTTGATCCTTTATCAGAAGGGAGGACTTACAGGTTTGTCGGATATATATTAGGAAGCTGGCAGTCATCATATATTTTTGACTTTGGAGATGGTTATTCATCCGGTGGGAGTTCAGAATCAATGATAAAGAGTCACACATATGCTATTTCTGGGATAAAGAAAGTAACCCTTGATGCAGTTATAAATAATAGACATTACACAATTGCGCATACACTGATTATTCCTGATATAAGGGTTAACTCACCATCTAAGGGTGTTGTGTTGGAACCCGGGACAAGGCCTGAATTTTCATTTTATGCCCAGGACCCTGTCAATGGCTCCTATTTTAAGAGGATAGAGGTTTATTGTAAGATCAATAATGATCCATATACTAATGTAATAACTCTTTACAATGATTCCCATTCCAATCCATACAGCCCTGCATATTCTGAATGGAGTGTTCCAGATGTATTTTCATCGAATGATACATTTAAGATAGTTTTCGTAAGCCATAGTGGATACACAAGGACAATGAAGATACCCTTCCAGATAGGTTTAAATCCTTCCACCATTACCTCATTAACCTTCCAGGATTCAGTTGTCAAAATTACCTGGAATGATAATTCCCGTAAGAATAAGGATTATTATGTTGGGAAGAAGGTTAGAGGGGTAGTGGCAGGGTCAGGAAAGGATACATTGGTGTGGTATCATTTTGGCCATGTGAATGATTCTATTTGTTTCTTTATTGATACATTCCCCATAGAGGGGGAGAACATATACAGGGTTGCGGCGATAGATTCAACGAATCATTACTGGTATTCTGATTATGATACCATAGATATACCATTTTATAAGGCGGATAGTTT
>QNDZ01000086.1 GCA_003646055.1 bacterium | reverse complement strand
GGTTATCCTCTACCTTACCTTTGGAAGGTTCGGGATAGTTTCAATAATGAGAATGAAGAGGAAGGAAAAACAGTTGAAGGCAAGGGCATCAGAACTTGAGGCAAAAAAAATCATACTTGAGGAGGAGATAAAGAAGATACTCTCTGATAAAAAGGAGATTGAAAGACTTGCACGGAAGAAGTTGAGTATGGTGAAAAGGGGCGAAAAAATCATAATAATCAAGGAGGTGAAATGAACAAAATCGTTGAATGCGTGCCGAATTTCTCTGAAGGGAGAGACATGGGAATAATAAAACAGATAACAGACGAGATTGAGAAGGTTGAAGGTGCAATTCTCCTTGATGTTGACCCTGGTGCAGATACAAACAGGACTGTTGTTACATTCGTGGGCACACCAGAGGCAGTGAAAGAGGCAGCATTCAGAGCAATAAAAAAGGCAGCAGAACTCATTGACATGAGCAAACACAAGGGTGCACATCCAAGGATGGGTGCAACCGATGTCTGTCCTTTTGTTCCTGTGAGTGGTGTAACAATGGAGGACTGTGTCCAGATAGCAAAAGAGGTTGGAGAAAGGGTGGCAAGGGAACTTGGCATACCTGTCTATCTCTATGAAGAGGCAGCAACAAGGTCTGAAAGAAGGAGCCTTGCAGATATAAGGGCTGGAGAATATGAAGGTCTGCCTGAAAAACTGAAAGACCCTGAATGGAAGCCTGACTTTGGTGAACCTGTTTTCAATCCAAAATCAGGTGCTACTGTGATTGGTGCAAGGGAATTCCTTATTGCCTACAACCTGAATGTGAATACAAGGGACAGAAAACTTGCACACAGGGTTGCATTGAGAATCAGGGAGAAGGGAAGGATTGTGAAGAAAAAGGATGGAACAAAGGAGAGGGTTCCAGGAAGACTGAAGGCAGTAAGGGCCATTGGATGGTATATTCCAGAGTATGGATATGCCCAGATTTCCGTGAATCTTACAAACTACAAGATTACTCCCCTCTGGAAACTGTTTGAGGTGGCAAGTGAAGAGGCTGAGGGGCTTGGATTGAGAATCACAGGGAGTGAACTTGTTGGGCTCATACCAAAAGAGGCTATGCTTGAATCTGGTAGGCACTTCCTTGAGAAGATGGGGAAGTGTCCTGCTGTTCCTGAGAAGGAACTCATACATATTGCTGTCCTTTCAATGGGAATGGACCAGACCCACCCATTCAAACCAGAAGAAAAAATCATTGAATACAGGATTGCAAAGGAGAAAAACCTCACAGCCATGAGGATAGATGATTTTGCAGATGAACTATCTTCAGAATCACCTGCACCAGGTGGAGGCTCTGTTGCAGCCCTGATTGGGACACTCTCAGCATCCCTATCCTCAATGGTTGCCAATCTCACATACAACAAAAAGGGTTATAAGGAATTCAATGATGAGATTGCTGCAGCGGGTATTGAGGCACAGAAATTGAAAGACAGGTTCTTGAGCCTGATTGAGGAGGATACAGAGGCTTTCAACAGTGTTATGGATGCAATGAAGATGCCCTCTGGAACAGATGAGGAGGCAGAAGCAAAAGAAAAGGCAATAGAAGAGGCAACCAAAAAGGCAACATCTGTTCCACTGGAAACCCTCAAACTCACGGAGAAACTGCTTGAAGTGGCGAATGTTGTTGTAGAAAAGGGAAACAAGAACTCAATCTCTGATGCAGGTGTTGCTGCAATTTCAGCAAAGGCAGCAGCAGAATCAGCATATATGAATGTAATCATAAATGTCCCTGGAATAAAGGATGAAGAGTTTAAGGAGAATGTTCTTAAAGAGGCAAAAGAGGTGCTTGAAAATGTAAGGAAGAAATCTGATGAAATCAGGGATAAGGTGATGAAGTATCTGGAGGAAAACCTTTAAAGGGGGGAGGTTTCCCCCCTTTTTTATTATGAAGGGTCTTTTGAAAGGCATTCTGAAAACATCAAAGCACTGGGTAAAGGTCTTCTCGTGTATATACAGACACCCTGATACCCCGAGGTTTGCAAGATTTATCCTCTGGGTAATTATTATTTATGCTCTATCCCCTGTTGATATTATACCCGACTGGATACCTCTTCTTGGACAACTTGATGACCTTATTATTATATCCTTTGGAATATTGATTGTGAGTAAATTTATCTCCAGGAAAGTATTAACTGAATGCAGAGAAAAGGCACTTACTGGGGAGGAGGCGGGGGAATGGGAAGGGGAAGAAAAGGAGCGTTTTCTTGCCCATGATAGTATCTCCAGAAAAAATATGCAATAACACCTACAACAACAACGCCACCTGATACAATAAGTGTCTTTTTGAGGGTTGTTAATTTTGTTTTTTCCTGGGTAATCAGTGAATCATTCTTAACATCTTCTGAAGGTGAAAACATCTTCTCAGAAGAGTTCTGGGTTGAATCATTCTGAAATAATATGCTGGAATAAAAACATGCCTTAATATTGTTTGAGGAATAAAACAAACCGTCATTCATCAACAGTATTACTAATAACACCTTCCCTCCTCCTTTCTATCCAACGTATCTCTCTTCATCGTATCACGCCCTCTATTCATTACCAGTGTCATCTAATCACCACCACCTTCCCATTACCTATGTATTCCCCTTTCTGTTTAACCCTGTAAAAGTAAATGCCTGAAGAATTGGGAGAGAAATCAACCTCCATAACAACCTCATTTTTTGCACCAATACCAACGACCTTCATCTTTTTCTGGAAAACAAGTGCACCCTTAAGGTCATAAACCTCAACCTCTGCACTGCTGGAAGAGCTCAGGTGGGCGATTAGATTCACAACCTTATAAGCAGGATTTGACAGAATATGGATGGATGGGATTCCATAGTATAGAGTTGGAAGAGAATCAAGGAAGATTGTCAGTTCTCTGTTCCCTGTTAATGCGAGAGTTGTATCTTCCTTCATGTCAACCAAAATCCCCGTGGTTTTATCAAGGAGATACAATTTTGCATCCTCTGGGAATTTATCCACACTCCAGAATAGGTTTACAGTTCCCGGGTTGTCATCCAGTTTTAATGTCCATACATTTGGTCTCCCTTTCTTTATATCATAGTCAAGTTTCTCTCCATCACAAACAAAGTAAAGTGATGGTGATTTAACCGGTAATGGAGGGCATGATGAATAATCATGTTTATCAATTTTATCACTTGCAGATGAATCTATACCCCATACATTGTCGCGGTCAGTATCAATCCATATTCTTCCATAACTACCAAGGTCCTCCTTATAAATACCATGTTTTCTCCAGATTTCTCTTGGAGGAACCAGGAAATAAACAGTGGTTGATGTTTTGTTTTTTATCCAGTAACCCTCGTACGGATTTAAAAATCTTGTAGAAGTATAAAAAGAACGTTCATATCTAACCAGTCTACTCTCAACCCAGTCCTGGGAACTGATAGGAAAGGTGGAATCCCCTTTTCTTACCATACAATCATACAAATCTACACAAAAAGAGAAAGGATTACCTATCTGATTCCACCCGGGTTCAAGTGGTATGGCGTAGTAATCCCCATCAACAAAATAACTCTTAATACTTGCAGTTATCTCCTCTTTCTCTGAGGTAATAAGCCAGAGTGCATGACCTTCTGTGGGAGAAGGAACCTCTGGATATTCTGAATATTGACCATTCTCCCAGTAGAATGCTCTCCACCTGGATTTATCATAGTCTCCAAGATTCTCTTCAAGTACAGAAGAATTCTCTACAATGCATGGAAATGAAATCATCCGATAATTACATTTCCCTGTGTTAATGGTTGCTGTCCCAGTTACAGTGATTTTCATTGGAGAATCCGATGAACCTAATATCTCTCCCCTTCCTGAACCAACCTCTATCATACAGTAATATTCAAATCCGCGAATGGGAGAATCAGGAAGGGGTGCATCAACAATCCAGGAAGTATCTGTCTGGTCAATGAGATTAAATTCAGTGTTATTAAAGGCGGCAGTCCCATACTTTCTGAAATAAACCTTACCACCAACAAATTCAGAACTATCTATTATTTCAAGGGTGATATGTATTGTATCTTCCTGGTTAAACTCTGTGTCTGAAATTTGCCTCACATTAACCCCACCAATTCTTCTCAAATCAACCCTTGCAGCAGTTTTATAATCAACATTCCCGTAGCAATCCTGAAGCCATAAATACAGTGGCATAAAACCTGTTACAGTATCAATCAAGGTTATTTCTGATGGGTTTGCCATATAGGTGGCTGTCGTATCAAAGTTTGCCTCAGGTGGACTCCCAATTTTTATAAAGGCCTTCCATATACCTGAAATATCCTCTGGATTATTCCAGGTGATGGTGAAAACTGTATCAAGTGTTAAGGGCGATGGATTGGAGCCATTTGCTAAAAGATTTTCAGGTGAGGCAATAGTAGAATCCTGAAATTTCAAAATGTGGAACCCATTTGAACCATTTGAGACATAAAAATAACCATTATAGTTTTCAGTCCTCGGATTGGAAAAATCATACTCCCAGAATCCTACACTTGAGAGGCTCTCTGGCTGGGACAATGAAAATACATGAAATCCAGTATGACCCTCTCCAGAGAGCAGGCATCCGTTATAAAGGGATAGAGAGGGTGTGCCTACTGAATAACTTGAGCACAGAGAGGGGTTTGATGAATCATGCACATCAATAACATATATCTTTGAACCATTTGTAACATATGCATAACCATCCAGAACAACCACATTAAACGGCGAACTCATTGAATAATAACCCCTTATCATGGGGTTCTGAGGGTCGCTGACATCTATAATCTCCAATCCTCCATTAGTTTTATCGTAATCAGCAATATAAGCTATCCCATCGTACACATAAATCCCTCTTGCTTTATATGGTGGTGAATCAAGCCTGCTCACAAAGGTTGGACTCGCTGGATTTGTCACATCAACGATTTCAAAACCACCGCTTCCATCGGCAATATATACGAGGCTATCCGAGTAAAAAACGTCCCAGGTATATCCTGGAGTATCATAATACCCAACCTCATAAGGGTTTTCAGGAGAACTTATATCCAGAATTCTTAAGCCTCTTGTATAGTCAGCAACATATGCATAATCACCCACCACAATCAGACCTTTTGCAAAATCGGAAAGATCATAGGACCCTACTCTTTGACTGGTAAGTGGATTGGTTATATCAATAACAAGTAACTTCTTTCCCTTCAAAAGGTAAACATAATTCCCATTCACTCCCATGTCAGTTATTATTCCACTGGGGGGGTCACTAAGACTACCAACCTGATGCGGCTCGTGGGGGTCACCAACAAATATGATTCTCATCCCATTACTCCCATCGGCAATATATGCATAATCACCTGAATAATAAACCTTTTGAGCATTTAATGATGATTGGTCATCTCCCAAACCTATGCAATGGGCAGGATCAGAGACATCCACAAACTTTACTGTGTAGGTATTAATAATTGATGCATAATTTCCTGACAGGCAAACATCCTTTACACCGTCCAGTGAATCATAATAACCAACCTCAAAGGGGTTTTCAGGGTTTGAAATATCAAGTATCCTCAAACCATTGTCTCCATTTGCTATATATGCATAAGTACTGTCTATATAAACAGAATAAACAGGGCATGAATTCTTGAAAAAGGAAACTTCAAAAGGATTGGTGGCATCAGAAACATCAACCACCCTCAAACCTGAATCTTTATCAGCTACATAGGCATAGTCTCCAGCCACATATACACCATTTGCATACCCTGGTGTATCATATCTTCCCACAAGGAAGGGTGCTGATGGATTACCCACATTGACAATACACAATCCTGAATCTCCCATTGCTAAATAAGCAAAAGTATCCTGGACGAATACTGCCTTTGTACTTCCAGGAGGTGAAAAAGCACATATTTCAACAGGCTTTACTGGATTACTCAGGTCAAGGATTCTAAGACCACCTATATCATCAGCAACATAGATATATCCACCGGAAATGAACAAACCTCTTGCAAAACCAGGGGTGTCACAGAACCCAACTTCTATTGGGTTGGTGGGCTTGCTTATATCAAGTACCCTGAGACCTGGATATCCATCAGCTATATAGGCATAATCACCATTAACAACAACATCTCTGGTATCCCCAAAAGAGTCATATCTACCAATCTCTTCAACACATTCAGGATAGGATACATCAATAATTCTTAAGCCAAAGGTTTGATCAGCCACATAGGCCAATAATCCATCTGAAACATACACATCACAAATATAAGAAAAATCCTTCTTCCAGTAACCAACTTTATAAGGATTTGAAGGATCACTTACATCAATAATCTCAAGACCGCCTTCCAGGTTTGTAATGTAGGCAACATAGGCATAATTACCAAGCGCAAAAACACTTACAGCGCGCCCAGAAGTAGCACAACTACCAACCTCAGTAGGGCTTACTGGATTGCTTATGTTAAGAATACTCAATCCATCCCACCCTTTAGCAACGTAGGCCAATGAATCCTTTATGTAAATCTCCACGGCACTATCAATATCGCAAGTGCCAACCTGAAAAATATTTGCAGGGTCACTCACATCATAAATCCTTAAATAATAACCATAGTCAGAGACATACAGATAGTTCCCTGATAAGGTTAAACATGTAGCACTTCCAGAAACATTAAGGTTTGCAATTTCTTGAGGATTTGAAGGAACACTAACATCAACAACCACAACCCCTCCATCATCGCAGGAGACATAGGCATAATCCCCTGAAACAAAGAGGTCATTTGCAAATCCCGGAGTGTTACAACTTCCCTCCTTAAAAGGATTTCCCGGGTCTGATACATTCCATATCTCAAGTCCTCCTGCGCTATCCGCTATGAACAACAAATTTCTTGAACTCTGGTAAAAAATCTTTTCAACTGTCCACTTTGTTGTAATACTGCTTAAAAGACTGAGAGAATCAACAACTGAATTATCAACAATATTCACACCACCATGAGCACCAATAAACAATATGTTTCTAACAGTATCAGGGTATATCGTCCTGAAATCAGGGCCAAGGGTCCATCC
>QNDZ01000085.1 GCA_003646055.1 bacterium | reverse complement strand
CTTGCAACCGCCTCTGAGGAGTTGAAAAGAAACAGGATTGATGGACTGATTGTTATTGGTGGTGATGGTTCATTGAAGGGTGGTTATGCCCTTCATCACTTTGCAAAGATTGGGGTTGTGGGAATTCCAGCCTCCATTGATAATGATATCTATGGAACGGATGAGACAATAGGCTTTGATACTGCCTGTAATACTGCTGTTGAAGCAATAAAGAATATAAAGGACACCGCAACTTCCTATGAGCGTATCTTTGTTGTTGAGGTTATGGGAAAAAAAAGGGGATTTATAGCATTACATGTGGGGTTGACAGTTGGCGCAGAGGCTATAATAATACCGGAAGAGAAATTTGATTCTGAAAGGTTTGCCCAGGAACTCATTAAGGGCAGAAAAAAGGGAATGAGGAGGGCAATCATTGTATATGCTGAAGGAGCAGGCAATAGAGAGGAGTTTGTTAAGTTTTTGCGGGAAAGAACAGGGTTTATTGTCAGGGAAAGCATCCTTGGATACATTCAGAGGGGTGGTTCTCCCACATACAGGAGCAGATTACTTGGTTCTCTTTTCGGAGAGAAATCCATTGATGTTTTACTAAAGTATCCAGAGGAGGCTAACATGGTAGGTATAAAGGATAATTCCCTGACCATCACCTCTCTGAAAGTGGTAATAAATAATGAAAAACCCATAAACCTTGACTTATTAAGGGTTCACAGAGACATATCAGTCTTTAAGGTGTAATCATGAAAAAAATATCCAGGGCTGGTATTGCATATGAATTGATTATAGGTATTCTGGGAATTGCTATCCCACTTTACCTTGCAATAAAGGGAGGAATTGTTCATCCTCCAGTACTCCACTGGATATTCTTTGGTATCTTCGCCCTGTGGCTTGCACATACCTACATAACCTTCGGTAACACGATTGTATCATTTGAGATACTCATATACTACTTTTTGTTTTACAAGTATGGTTATGTTAATGCAGCAATAACTGCATTTGCTGTGATTTTTATACTCTGGGGTTATTATTCCATAAGGGCACTGAAGGTCTCGGGAAGGGAGAGTTTTTATTATCTGAAAAGGGGTTTGTTCAATGCAGGTTCCTATGGGCTGATATTCACATTCACAGGATGGTGGGTTTCACTCATTAAGACAAATATAGATGTGTTTATTGGATTGACCATTGTATCCCTTGTTCTTCTTAATGAACTCCTGATATTTATAGATACCTGGCTTTATGGGGAGGATTTGAAGCACTTTAAGACATGGAATTACTGGAAATCCTCATTCATTGAGGGTGTAATTTATTCTGTTGGTGTTTCCTTTGGTGACCTTTATCAGTATAAAGGTTTACTCTCAACATTTCCCATCTTAATGGTAACCCTTTTATTATCGTATTTTGGACGTTCTGCCAATATAACTAGCCAGAGACTGTTGAAGAGACTTTCCTACCTGAGGGAGATGAACAGGATACTCAGGATTCTTTCAAGTATTCTGGACCTTGATACACTTCTTGAGTCTATAGTAAAGCAGACCTTCAGGTTTTTTGGTGCAAAATTTGTGACCCTTTGCATCTCTGATGAGGATGTTGGCATTTACAGGGTTTACTATGATGGGGAAAAGGTGTCCACTGAGAAGGATGGTAAACCCTGTATTCCACACAACTCAACAATAATATCAAAGGAAACGAAGGAGATCGTTTTCCCCATTCCAAAGGGGGGTGGTGTGCTTGGTGAGATGAGGCTGCTTTTAACGGAGATTGATGATGAGAAGATTGGATTTATTGATGTCCTTGGTAAGAATATTGGTATATCCATTACCAATGCACTTCTCCACAGAATGTCAATAGAGGACAGTTTAACAGGCCTTTACACAAGGAGATTTTTTGACAAGAGATTGAGGGAGGAGTTCAACAGGTCTGAAAGGTCTGGGGAGCCTTTGAGTTTGTTGATGTTTGACCTGAACGATTTTAAACTCCTGAATGATACATATGGCCATGATGCTGGAGACATGGCACTTATTATGTTCACCGGCTACCTGAAAAAATATACAAGAACATATGATACAGCAGCACGATGGGGTGGGGATGAATTTGTGGTTCTCCTGCCAAGAACCAACAGGAGCGAGGCTGAGGCATTCATGCAGAGGATACTCAAAGAGACCAGGAACACAACCATTGAGTTTGACGGCAAGAAAATAAAGATAAGTGCCTCTGCAGGTATTGCTGAATATGACCCAAAATCAAACCCGGACATGACACCAGAGAAACTGATTTCCATTGCGGATAGAAACCTTCTTAATTCCAAAAAACAGAATTTATAAATTTTACCAGATTAAACACTTTACAAACTTGAAAAATATGTTATATTTAGACCATGGAAAATGAAAAGGAATTTTTAAGGTCACATAATATAAAACCTTCAATCCAGAGGATTATGGTCTTAAGGTTTTTGAGGATGAATCCTCTTCATCCAACAGCAGAAGAGGTTTATCAAGGGCTTATCAATGAGATACCTACCCTTTCAAGAACAACCATTTACAACACCCTGAACTTTTTTGCTGAAAAGGGGCTTGTTAAGGTTTTGAATCTTGGACACAATGAGACAAGATATGACCTGAATACTGACGAGCATGTTCATTTTAAGTGTATAAAGTGTGGAAGGATATACGACCTTTATCTGAGTTGTAATCTTCCCCAGAAGGGTGATGTTGTTGATGGACACATCATTACGGAGAGAGAGGTTTTGTTAAAAGGTATATGCAGAATATGTAAAGGTAAAAAAGGAGGAGATGATGAAGTTCAGGTGTAAGATATGTGGATATATCTATGACCCTGAGAAGGGAGACCCTGATGGTGGTATTGCTTCTGGAACCAATTTTGAGAATCTTCCAGAGGATTGGGTCTGTCCTGTGTGTGGTGCAGGTAAAGATAATTTTGAAAAAGTGGGGTGAATTATGGCAGTATTCAAACTGAATGACAGGGTTTTCTATGTTGGTGCTATCCACAATGAGAGAAGGGTCTTTGACCAGTTGATACCGCTTCCTGATGGAACCACATATAATGCTTATGTTATCAGGGGAAGTGATAAAACCGCCCTGATTGACACGGTTGACCCTGAAAAGAGGGAAGACCTCTTCAAAAATCTTGAAGAACTTGGTGTTGAGAAAATTGATTATGTGATAGCCAATCACGCAGAGCAGGACCATTCAGGCTCAATACCGTTTGTTCTTGAACGGTATCCCATGGCAAAGGTTGTCACCAATGAAAAGTGCAAAAACTTTCTCAAGGACCTGCTCCATCTAAGAGAAGAGGATTTTATCACCATATCTGATGGAGAGGAACTTTCCCTTGGTGATAGAACACTGAAATTTGTTTTTACGCCATGGGTTCACTGGCCTGAAACAATGGTTACATTCCTTGAGGAGGATGGTATCCTCTTCAGTTGTGATTTTTTTGGCTCTCACCTTGCCAGGACCATTCCTTTTATTGAGGAAGACCCCAGGGTGATTGAAGATGCCAAGAGATACTATGCAGAGATTATGATGCCATTCAGACCAACCGTTAGAAGGAATGTTGATAAGGTGAAAGCACTAAATCCCATGATAATAGCACCAAGCCATGGGCCTGTTTATAAGAAGCCAGAGATAATAATAAATGCCTACCTTGACTGGACTTCTGAAAATGTAAAGAATCAGGTTGTCCTTCCATATGTATCCATGCATGGAAGCACAAAGGTGATGGTGGATTATCTTATTGACAGACTTACAGAGAATGGGATAGAGGTTTTCCCCTTTGACCTTTCTGTGACAGATATAGGTAAATTAGCAATGACTCTTGTTGATTCTGCAACACTTATCCTTGCCACCCCTCAGTTTCTTGGTGGAGCACACCCCCTTGCTGTTTACGCAGCATTCCTTGTGAATGTACTTCGTCCCAAACTAAAATACATAGGCCTTGTTGGTTCATTTGGCTGGGGTGGAATGATGGTTGAACAGATAAAGGGGCTTGTTAGTAATATAAAGGCTGAATTGATAGAACCTGTTTTGATAAAGGGCCTGCCTGATGCCGAATCCATCAGGTCGCTGGATTCGCTTGTTGAGAATGTGATTAAAAAACATGGTGAAGCAGGGCTTTTATAACAGAATATGGCGATACAAAAAAAGATTGTCCTCAATATACTGAAAAAGAAAGGTAAACCCATGGGGCCTGGTGATATAGCAAAAGAGGCAGGTCTGGATAGTAAAGAGGTTTCCAGGGTTATTAAGGAACTTAAAAAAGAAGGGCTTGTCTATTCCCCCAAGAGATGTTTTTATGCACCCAGAGGGGGTTGACAAATTCTAAATTGTAATTATTATTAAGTTGTAAACATTACAAAAAAGGAGGTTATCATGGAAGGAAAAATGCCGTTGTTAGGGGCGAGGTTCCCTGAGATTGAAGTGGTTACAACACATGGAAAGATGAAGTTACCCGATCGGTTCAGAGGGAAGTGGTTTATCCTTTTCAGTCATCCAGCGGATTTTACGCCTGTGTGCACCACTGAGTTTGTGGCTTTCCAGAAAAGGTATGATAAATTCAAGGAACTCAACACAGAACTTATAGGATTGAGTATTGACCAGGTGTTCTCCCATATAAAGTGGATTCAGTGGATAAAGGATAACCTGAATGTGGAAATAAAGTTTCCTGTGATTGCAGATGATACGGGCAGGGTTTCTTCCATACTTGGCCTGATTCATCCAGGGAAGGGAACGAATACTGTGAGGGCAGTATTCATTGTTGACCCAAAGGGTATTATAAGGGCAATCCTTTATTATCCACAGGAACTTGGAAGGAACATGGACGAAATACTCAGGATGATTAAAGGGTTCCAGGTTTCTGAGAGAGAGGGTGTTGCAATACCTGCAAACTGGCCGGAGAATGAGATAATTGGTGATGAGGTTATAATACCACCAGCAATGGACGAAGAGACTGCAAAGAAGAGGATGGAACAATATGACTGTTTTGACTGGTGGCTGTGCCATAAGAAACTGAAATAAGGAGAGTACAAATGAAGAAGATGACAGAGAAGTCCCTTGGTGAAGCATTTGCTGGTGAATCCATGGCACACATGAAGTATCTTATATTCAGTGAAGAGGCAGAGAGGGAAGGGTATCCAAATGTTGCAAGGCTATTCAGGGCAATTGCCTATGCAGAATATGTACATGCAAAGAACCATGCAAGGAATCTGGGATACATAGGTAAGACACCTGAAAATCTATCAGCAGGTATTGAAGGTGAGACCTTTGAGGTTGAGGAGATGTATCCAGCATATGATGCCATTGCCGAACTTCAGGGTGAGGATGGTGCAAGGACATCAATTAAATATGCACTTGAGGCTGAAAAGATACATGCAGAACTCTACAAAAAGGCAAAGGAAGCGGTGGAGAAGGGAAGCGATGCTGATGTTGGTGAGGTTTATATATGTCCTGTTTGTGGATACACCCATGTAGGAACACCACCTGATAAATGTCCTGTTTGTGGTCTTCCATCAGAGAAGTTCAAAAAGTTTGAATAAATTCCTGCAGCATCACGCATGCTGCTTTTTGGGGGAGGCTATGCCTCCCCTTTTTGTATGGTGCCGAGCGTTCACAAGTTCACAACTCAATCATTACCATTTTCTATCATTTCTCCAGGGACTGTGAACCTTAACCCTGTACTTTAACCCAATACTTCTCCACCTTATACATTCTTAATTCATTCTATTTTTGGACTTTTTGCATATAATATGCTCAAAAATAAACATATCAAGCATTGAGCCTCATTCTTTACATAAAATTTTTAGACCAACTTGTTTACATTCTTTTCAAAAAAATATCACAGTATAATAAAAAAGATACACTTGAATAGTTATCCTCTACTTAAAGCAAAAATAGAGTGGCAAGCAATCATAGGTACATAGATATAACTTATAACAATCTGTTTTTTAGTTAATTGGATGAATTTAAGCAAAAATTAAGAAAGAGTAAGGGGATATAAATTGTGAACTTGTGAACGCTCGGTACTTAGGGTGGGGTGGTGAATAAATTGGGAGTTGGAGAGTATATAATTTGATGGATGGGTTGTTTTTTATCAGTAAAATCAGGAAGAAAAATGGTTAAAGTGAAAAGAGCAATGAAAATTTACATGGGTTTGATTGTTGCACTTGCCTTACTGGCGGGTATCAATGTGTTTCTGCACAGGGTAATTTCCCATCTTCTTTGCCTGAACAGGGATTGCCAGCCCCCAGACCTATCCTTGCCATTGTGAACGCCTTTATTATGCTAATTTTTTATGGTGGTCTTGGTTTTCTCGGACTTATTTTTTTACAAAAGATTGGATTTGCTGAAATATGGGATCCGAAGGTATCAAACAAGGAAAGATTTCTGTTCCCTATGGAAGCAGGATTATGTATAGGATTATTTTTTGTTCTCTCAGATAAAATCTTCAGCAGGTTCAACTCCATTGGAATGCTGCCACACCCACCTTTTCCAACCTCCCTTGTTGTTTCAGCCATCGCAGGTATAGGGGAGGAGATAGTATTTCGCCTGTTTTTTATCCCGTTCTGGGTATGGCTCATCTCTTATCTACTCCTGAAAAAGAGATGGATGAATCCTGTTTTCTGGATAGTTTCCATATTTTCATCCTTCATTTTTGCAATGGGTCATCTGCTCTCTATCATGATGCTGTATGGTTTTAAGACGATCAGTGAAGTTCCAGCCCTCCTGATGGTAGAGGTTCTTCTCTTAAACGGTGTTTTATCCATTGTTTGCGCATACCACCTCAGAAAATATGGATTTCTTGCCTCTGTTGGGGTTCATTTCTGGACGGATATTGTCTGGCATGTTATATGGGGAATTCTGTATTTTTGATAGCCATAAATCTTGAAATTGTAAACTGATTGCATTATAATACTCCCATGGATGCTAAACTTTTGAGGCAGTTAGAAGCATTCCAGAGAGAGGAGAAGACAGAGTATATCATCTATTCCTTCCTTGCAAGGCGTGTTAAGGGGAAGAATGGTGAGGTGTTGAAAAAGATTGCCCTTGATGAATTAAAACACTACGAATTCTGGAGGAAGTACACAGGAAG
>QNDZ01000084.1 GCA_003646055.1 bacterium | reverse complement strand
CCTCTTCCAACCCTTCTCTTCTTCTTTACTGCTCCCTTTGGTGGCTTTAAATCCCAGAGTTCAATTCCCATCTATCTCCTCCACTTTTACAAGGTGTTTAACCTTCTCAATCATTCCTCTAACCTGAGGATTATCAGGAAGAATTACAACCCTGTGAAGTTTCCTCAGGCCAAGTGCATGAAGGGTTCTTTTCTGTTTGTACGGTCTATCAATACCGCTTCTTATCAATTCAACCTTCAACATTTTCACTTGCTCTATACCTCCTTCTTCCTTTTAATATCTCCTTAATATCCTTACCACGCAGTTTTGCATATTCCTCAGGGGTTCTTATGTTCATAAGCCCGAAGAACGTTGCCTTCACAAGGTTCACAGTGTTGTTTGAACCCAGAGACTTTGTGAGGATATCCCTTATTCCTCCAAGTTCTATAACTGCACGCACCGGGTCACAGGCAATGATACCTGTTCCAGGGGAGGCAGGTTTCAGCATAACCTTGCTTGCACCAAACTTATAGGTAATACCATGAGGTATCGTGTTTCCATACATGGGTATCTTTATGATGTTCTTCCTTGCATTCTCCTTTGCCTTTCTAACAGCCTCAGGAACCTCCTGTGCCTTACCGTGTCCAATACCAACGTGGCCGTGCCTGTCACCCACAACAACCCATGCCGTGAACTTGAACCTTTTACCACCCTTAACAACCTTTGAAACCCTGCCTATATATACAGTTCTTTCCTCTAAATCAAGGTCCCTTGGGTCTATCCTGTATTTCCTGTTTTTAAGAAGCATTCCTCCTCCTAAAATTTAAGCCCGGCTTTTCTTGCACCATCTGCAAAGGCCTTCACCCTTCCGTGATAGAGAAATCCGCCTCTGTCAAAAACAACCTCTGTAATTCCCTTTTCCAGCGCCTTTTTCCCGAGATACTCTCCCACAATCTTTGCCTGCTCTGTCTTCTTCTTTCCCTTCAACTGTTCTCTTAAATCCTTTGTGAGGGATGAGACCGCAAGAAGGGTTAGGCCCCTTGTATCATCTATAAGCTGCCCGTATATGTGCTTCAAAGACCTGTAAACAGAAAGCCTTGGTTTCTGGGCAGTTCCAAAAACCTTCTTTCTTACCCTCAAGTGTCTTCTTATTCTCTTAAAGCGCTTTTCCTTTATCCTGTCCAAATCAGACCCCCTTCTTCCCTACCTTTTTCCTTACGTATTCACCCTGGTATCTGATACCAGCACCCTTGTATGGCTCTGGCTTCCTCAATGCCCTTATCTCGGCTGCCTGCTGTCCAACGACCTCTTTATCAATACCTTTAACAATAACCTTATTTGTTCCCTGAACCTCAAAAGTGATGCCTGGCTTTGGTTTTATAACAACTGGATGGGAGAATCCCAGTTGAAGATTCAAATCCTGGCCCTGGAGTTGTGCCCTGTATCCCATACCGTTTATCTCAAGAACCTTCTGGAATCCCTGTGTTACACCTATTACCATGTTGTTTATAAGAGCCCTGGTAAGACCATGGAGTGCCCTGTATTTCTTGGCATCACTATGTCTTTTAACATATATAGTATTATCCTTCACCTCAACGGTTATCTCAGGATGGAACTCCCTCTTGAGTTCTCCTTTTGGTCCTTTAACCACAACAAGGTTTCCTTTAACCTCTACACTCACTCCCTGAGGTATTGGTATAGGCTTCTTCCCTATCCTTGACATATCAACCTCCTACCAGACGTAAATAAGTATCTCTCCACCAACCTTCATCTGCCTTGCCTGTGCATCGGTGAGGATACCCTTTGAGGTGGAAAGTATTGCTATTCCATATCCACTCATAACCCTGGGGATATTCTTGCTGTCTGTATAAACCCTTCTTGAAGGTTTTGAAATCCTCTCCATTCCCTTTATAGGTGACTCTCCATCCACATATTTCAGGGTTATAACTATCTCTCCCTGCTTATTATCCTCAATGAACTCATAGTTTCCAATAAACCCCTCTTCAAAGAGAATCCTTGCTATCTCCTTCTTCATCTTTGAAGCAGGTATCCTCACGTGCTTCTTCTTTCTCTCTATGGCATTCCTTATCCTTGTTATCATATCGGCTATAGGGTCTGTCATCATACTTGATACCTCCTTACCAGCTTGCCTTTTTCAGCCCAGGGATTTCACCCTTCAAGGCAAGTTCCCTGAGACAAATCCTGCAGAGGCCAAAGTCCCTGTAATACCCACGAGGTCTTCCACATCTCTTACACCTGTTCCTCTTTCTCACCTTGAACTTTGGTTCCCTCTGGGATTTGATTATCAAAGCCTTCCTTGCCATTATCTTCCCTCCGTCCTCTTAAAGGGCATCCCAAGAAGTTTAAGAAGTTCCCTTCCTTCCTCGTCAGTCTTTGCTGTGGTTACCAGTGTTATATCCATACCAAAAACACTCTGCACCTTGTCGTATTCAATCTCTGGGAATATCAACTGTTCTGTAACACCAAAGGTATAGTTGCCTCTTCCATCAAAGGAATCAGGGGAAAGCCCTCTGAAGTCCCTTATCCTTGGAATGGCAACACTTATAAGCCTCTCAAGGAACTCATACATCCTGTCACCACGGAGTGTGACCCTTAACCCCACAGGCATACCCTTCCTTATCTTAAAGTTGGAAACAGATTTTTTCGCCCTTCTTATCTGGGGCTTCTGGCCAGTGATAATTGCAAGGTCATTCATTATGATGTCCATGAGTTTACTATCCCTTGCTATCTCACCAGCACCACAGTTCACTACAATCTTCTCCAGTCTTGGTGCCTGCATGGGGTTTTTATATTTAAATTTCTTCATGAGTTCAGGTATAACCTCTTCTTTGTATTTCTTTTTAAGGTTTGGTACGTATCCCATATTCACCCCTAATCAATCACTTCTTTGCATTTTTTACAGTATCTTACAGACTTTCCACCCTCAAGTTTCATCCTGCCTGTCCTTGTTGGCTGACCACATCTGGGGCAGATGAGGAGTACCTTTGAAACAGGTATCTCTGCCTCTTTCTCAACGATTCCACCAACTTCACCCATCCTGGTCGGTTTGGTATGTTTTCTCACCATTGCAACACCTTCCACAATCACCCTCTGCTTCTCACGGTTAACATACCTCACCTTCCCCTTCTTCCCCTTATCATCACCACTTATTACAATTACTGTATCACCTTTTTTTATCCTCATACCACCTCCGCTGCAAGGGAGATAATCTTCATAAATCTCTTCTCCCTCAATTCTCTACCCACAGGGCCAAAAATCCTTGTTCCCTTTGGCTCATTGTTCTGGTCTATAAGGACACATGCATTCTCATCAAACCTCACATAACTACCATCTTTCCTTCTCACCTCTTTCTTTGTTCTCACAATCACTGCCCTGTGTACAGTCCCCTTTTTAACATTACTCGCAGGAACTGCGTCCTTTATGGTCACAACTATGGTGTCACCAATAGAACCATATTTTCTCCTGGAGCCGCCAAGAACCTTTATACACATGGCGGTCTTTGCACCAGTATTATCAGCAACATTGAGCCTTGAGTATTCCTGTATCATTCCTCCCCCTTTGCCCTTTCAATGATTCTTAAAAGCCTCCACCTCTTATGGCGTGAAAGGGGTCTGGTCTCAACTATCTCCACCACATCACCCACTCTCGCTTCATTCTTCTCATCATGGGCCATAAACTTCCTTCTCCTCTTGATATACTTCTTGTAGAGCGGATGTTTAACCATCCTCTCAACCTCTACAAGTATTGTCTTGTCGGGTTTATCACTTACAACCCTGCCTATCCTTTTCTTTCTCATACCTTCTTCCCCTTCTCTCTTAAAATGGTGAGTATCCTTGCTATATCCCTTTTCACCTTCTTGAATTCAGAAGGACTCTGGAGACTACCCAGTGTTTTCTGGAACCTCAGTGAAAACAGGGTCTCCCTCAACTCATGGAGTTTGGAAAAGAGTTCCTCATCTGTCATTTCTCTCAATTCTCTGGCCTTCACTATATCACCCCTTCCCTCTTAACAAATCTTGTTTTTATCGGGAGTTTGGAAGCACCAAGCCTCAATGCCTCCCTTGCAGTATCCTCAGGAACACCTGTAAGTTCAAAGAGTATCCTTCCCCTCTTCACGACTGCAACCCAGTACTCTGGATTACCCTTACCCTTTCCCATTCTTGTCTCTGCCGGTTTCTTGGTAACAGGCTTATCAGGAAACATCCTTATCCAGAGTTTCCCACTCCTCTTCAAAAACCTTGTTATGGCAACCCTTGCTGCCTCAATCTGATTTGCAGTTATCCAGGCAGATTCAAGGGCCTGTATCCCATATTCACCAAAATCAAGTTTTGTTGCACCCTTTGAAAGACCCTTTCTCCTACCTCTGTGTTGCTTTCTGTATTTTACACGTGATGGCATTAACATTTCAGGCCTCCCCTTTGAATATCCATACCTTCACACCAACGGTTCCTGCTGTTGTAACCGCTGTATCTGTTGCATAGTCAATATCTGCCCTGAGTGTATGCAGAGGAACCCTACCCTCTCTATACCATTCTTTCCTTGCAATTTCTGCTCCACCAAGCCTTCCAGAACATTGAACCCTTATACCACCAGCACCGAGCCTCATGGCGTTCTGCACAGCCCTCTTCATTGCCCTTCTATATGATATCCTTCTCTCTATCTGCCTTGCAATATTAAAGGCCACCAGTTGCGCATCCAGTTCAGGAAATTTTACCTCTCTCACATCAATCTGTGGCTGTCTTCCAACAAGTGCAGTTATCTCTGCCTTGAGGGAGTCAGCCTGTTCACCACCCTTACCAATAACTATTCCTGGCCTTGCAGTATAAATAATCACCCTTAATTTTTTTGAAGTCCTTTCAATCTCTATCCTTGAAATCCATCCATCACGAAGCCTTGTTTTAAGATAATCTTTTATAGTAATATCTTCGTGCAACTTATCTGCCATCCTTTTATCGTCAAACCATCGGGAAAACCAATCCTTTGTTATACCAAGCCTGAACCCTATAGGATGCGTCTTCTGGCCCAAATTTTCACCTCCTCTCTTCTACAATTACAGTTATATGTGAGGTCCTCTTCCTTATAAGGCCTGCCCTGCCAAGAGACATAGGCCTTATCCTCTTAAAGAAGGGGCCTTCGTCTATAACCACACTCTTAACATACAGGTCTTCTTCCTTAACCCTTATCTCACCCGCCTTGTTTATAAGATTCATACTGGCAGAATGGATTGCCTTCCAGAGATGATGGGAAGCCTTACCAGGTGTAAAATCAAGCACAGCAAGTGCCTCAAGCACTGGCTTACCCTTAACAAGTGGGATAAGCCTTCTTGCCTTGAATGGTGATACCCTTACGAATCTCTGTATTGCTTTACCTTCCATTTATCACCTCTTCTCCTTCTTCTTATCCCCTGCATGCCCCCTGAAGTATCTTGTGGGAGCAAACTCTCCAAGCCTGTGCCCGACCATGTTCTCAGTTATATATACAGGTATAAACTTCTTTCCGTTGTGAACCTCTATGGTGAATCCAACAAACTCAGGTGGTATCATGGACGCCCTCTTATAGGTCCTTACAGGCCTCTTCTCGCCTGTTTCAATCATTTTTTTTATCCTCTTCATCAACTTTTCATCCACATAAGGTGGCTTTTTCAGTGACCTTCCCATTACTTTCTCCTTTTTACGATGAACTTATTGGAATATTTCTTCTTCTTCCTTGTCTTGTATCCCTTTGCAAGAACACCTGTTGGGGAACATGGGTGTTTATTGGACTTTGACCTGCCTTCTCCTCCACCCATTGGATGGTCAACCGGATTCATTGCCATTCCACGCACCCTTGGCCTTCTACCCAGGTACCTCTTCCTTCCAGCCTTACCAAGGGTTATACTGTTGTGCTCCACATTACCAACCCTTCCAATCGTGGCAAGGCAGTTTAGCCTTATAAGCCTTACCTCTCCAGAGGGGAGCCTTATATGGGCATAATCACCCTCTTTTGCAAGAACCTGTGCAGCATCACCAGCAGACCTTACCAGTTTACCACCCTGTCCTGGCTTCAACTCTATATTGTGTACCTCTGTTCCCAGAGGAATCTTCTCTATGGGCAGTGCATTACCTGGTTTTATTGGTGCATCAGGTCCGCTCATGAGTATTTCTCCAACCTGCAATCCCTCAGGTGCTATAATGTATCTCTTTTCACCATCCCTGTAATGGAGAAGAGCAATCCTTGCAGACCTGTCGGGGTCATACTCAATTGCCGCAACCTTTGCCTCTATACCAAACTTATCCCTCTTGAAGTCTATTATCCTGTACTTTCTCCTGTGTCCGCCACCCCTGTGTCTTACTGTTATCCTTCCAAGGTTATTCCTCCCACCTGTCCTCTTCTTTGAAACAACAAGTGACTTTTCGGGTTCAGTCTTTGTTATATCCTCAAAGGTTGGAGCCTTTCTCCATCTCTGTCCTGGTGTGACTGGTTTTATCTCCTTAACGCCCATGTTTATACTCCTTCAAATAGAGGAATTGTATCCCCTGGTTTCAATGTAACTATCGCCTTCTTCCAGTCCTTCCTCTTTCCCCTTGTCCATCCAATTCTTCTCATTTTCCCCTTCACCACCATGGTCTTCACATCAGTCACCTTCACCTTGAAAAGTTCCTCAACCGCCTTCTTGATTTCTATCTTATTTGCGTCCATTGCCACTTCAAATGCATACTTATTACCCTTCTCCCTATCAAGGGTCATCTTCTCTGTTATATGGGGTCTTATTATTATCTTTCTGGGTTCTCTCATTGGAACACCTCCTGAAGTTGCTCAAGTCCATCCCTGGTAATGAGTATGTATTTATGTCTCAAAACATCATATGGATTTGACTTATATGCTTCAAGCACCGAGAGGTTCTTTATGTTCCTGCATGACTTATAGAAATTCTTATCCTTACCATCGTGAAGAATCAGAACCTTTTCTCCATAAAGGCCAAGCCCCTTTAAGAAATCTGCAATCACACGGGTCTTTGGCTCTTCAAGTTCTGGTTTCTCAATAACAAACACATTACCCTGGGATGCCCTGTGCGAAAATGCAGAATAGAGGGCAAGCCTCTTTAACTTTGTAGGTATACTGTAGGAATAATCCCTTGGTTTTGGACCAAAGGTAACACCACCACCCTTCCAGAGGGGTGACCTTATACTT
>QNDZ01000083.1 GCA_003646055.1 bacterium | reverse complement strand
CCATCTGTGATTGCCACTATCCTTGAAAACCTGTTCTTCAGTGCATGGTTCACAACTGCGTTGAAATCCGTTCCATAGGTTGTTTTAATTTTGCCTGACCTCACCTCGTCCCATTTAAAAACCTCAACAGTGGTTGAAAACTGGTAAATGGGTGTTCCGATGTAATCCTTCAGGTGGTACATGAGGCCAAGGATAAAGGGGAGGAAATCCATGAATGAACCAGACACATCAACATACAGATGAACCTTCCCCTGTGTATACAATTCATCGTGAATCTCCCTCTTGTGGAACACGGGCTTTATTCCCCTCTTTATCTGGAATATCTCTCTGCGGGAGGGATATACAGAAGGAACAACACTCCTCTTTGCCATTTTTTGAATCCTGTTAATCCTTGACCTGGGGTCTTCTGATATTGCCTTTTTCAGTATCTTACCAAGTTTCCAGATGGTTTCCTTCAGGTTATCCTCATTCTGAACTGGACTGTTAATCGTGTCTGTGCGCCTCTTGAAAAGTTTAGATAAACCAGAGAGAATCTGATCTGTAATTTCTGGTGAAGGAGAGGAGAAGAAGTCGTCTATAAAAACAATCACCTTAACCTTTGCCATGTTCTCAATCCAGTAGGTGCTCTCCTCAATGATTTCTTCAATGGTCACTGGGATGTCAGGCTCCATCAGTTTTTTCTTGAAGGAAACCCAGTGTCTTATATCCTCATCTGTAACATCAGGACACTTGACTCTCTTAATGAATGCAGTCAAACTCTTGAATTTTTTAAGAATCTCTTTTCCTGAAAGGAGATAGAGAAAGAAGAAGAAATCCCTTGAAACCTTCATGTTTTTCAACACCTTTTTCACTGTGAAATCAGGGGTCAAATCAAGGTGTCTGTCAATAAATGCATTCACCTCAATGTCTGCAATCACATTGGCAAAGAAACGTGAGGGCAGGCTTCTCAATAATTCATTATCAAAGTGCATCAGACTGAAGTGAAGTAGTTCATGGGTAAGGATGTAAATCAGGTTTGCATCGCTCATCTTCAACACTTCAGGATTCACCTCTATGATTCCCTTGCTGAAACTTCTATAGGATATTCTTGCTATTGGAGCATCATCGTTCAGTTTAATGTCAAAAAATCTCAGGAGGTGATAAATGTCATACTTCCAGAGCCTCCTGCGGTAAACAGGCATTTTAACGGAGGAGAGAAATCTCAGCGATGCATTCAGATATTTGCCTGTACTGTCCTTTATAAACGGGGAAGACATAAAAAGTATGGTGGCCTTGGGCTGGGCCTGCCTATAATTCTCATATCAGGCGGTAGTATGGGCAACACCGACTTCTCAAGATGAAGTTTTATATACCCATGGTAATTTTCTATTCTTTCTTCAGAGTTGTTCCCTGGAAAGACCATAATTTTTGCCTCAAGTGCTGGATTTATTATAACTTCTTTGTTTAAGGGCCTCCTCCTTCTAATCAATCCTCTTTTTCGCATACCCACATAGTATGCTGGCACAAGTGAGGAGGCAAATATGTATTCAGGGTATCCAGCAATGAATTCTTCATCATCCAGTAGTTCGTACGCCTCATCATATGAATAAATCCCCTCGTGTGTATAAACAAATACATCAAAACTTTTCCCCAGGAGAAAGAAGACCCTTCCGCTTTTTGAAATCAGGAGATACTTCAGGCCCATACTTGCTTCCGGTTCATCCTCAAAAAACTCATCAGTAATATTTTTTGTCATGCTCACACCCACAAAACTGTATGGTGAACAATTGAAACAGAGGTCCTCTGTTGAAGGCATCCTTGCCTTAATATGGGTTCTTTTGAATTCTTCACAGGTATCAACAGGCTTTCCACCAACATAGATTTTTTTGAATACCTTCTTCAGGATGATAAACTCTTCTTCCATCTTTTTACTCTCAAAAAACACCAGTTCATCCTTGAACAGGTCATAATGAGGGGACTCTGATATCAAACTATCTTTAATCTCCCTGAGTTCCACATTTTTTTCAGACTTTTTTAATATCACAAACTCTACAGGATTCTGGAGACCATCAAGGTATCCTTCCTTCAATTCACCTGTCATTACAGGGAAGGAAAGTTCCCAATCAGGATGCCACACAAGGGGGAAAAGAAAATTCTGCCAGAAGGTAGCTGGAACCGTCTCTCTCACCTTGGTTAGCACAACATACCTCTTTGTTTCAGCAATTTTTCTAAGAGAATTAACTATCATCATTCCTCCCTGTTATGCAACGATTTGTTCAAGAAGTTCCTTAACCCTGGGAAAGCCCTTAACATTTACCTCCCTTCCCTCCCACCATTCAAATGATGCATCCTTTGTAATGTCAATAAACAGGTTATCTATCAACTTTATCTTTTCAGGTGGTAGCATCTGCAACAGTTCATTCTTCCTTTTCTGGAGTTCCAGAAGCATCTGGGCAGCAATGGCCATAAGTGCGCCATTCTGCTCATCATCCCTTTCCTCAATCAGGATTTTCTTAATTTTTTCAAGAAGGAAGGGCAATACATATGTGTGACCTTCCCAGAACTTGTTGTACATCTCGGTCAAACTTGCTGTTTTGAGGTATGTGTTGAATTCAAAGTATGGGTCAAGCCTTTCCTTCAACACAGCAATGTAATCCTCAATGGGTTCAATCTTCACAGCATACCATGGAAGGATGTAGGGGAGTAATTTAAACACGGTGTCCTTAATATCCTGGATATCCTTTAAGCCACTCACGGCAATGTATGAAAGAATACATCTCCTCATCATTGAAAGCCTTCTATTGTTAATCAGTTCTTCAAAAGGAGTACCCTGTACAAGGAGGGGAAATTCAATCAGGAAGTCCTGAACCTTTTTATCAATGTCTGAATTAACAAGTTTTTTGAGAGCATCCTCTGCTTCTTTAAGGAAGGAAACGAGTTCCTCCATCTTTTGAACATCCTCACCGGTTTCTGAACCAAGATGGTCCATGAACGTGATGGTAGAGATAACCTCCCTCAAATTTTCCTTTTCAAAATCCAGGGAATTTGGAACCCTGATTATCCATGCAAACCTATCAACAAGTGCAAGGTCAATCCCAACAACACCCAGATAACCCGGGGGATTCATGCCACCTATAATGTACTTAAGGGTCTTTACAGGAATTCCCATTACGCTCCTTGACCTGATAATCTCCAGCCACTTGTTCTGCATCTCAGGGGATGCCCTTGAAATCTCGTCAACAAAAATCAGTTCCCTTTCCCAGATGGATAGTTCTGTTGGAACATAGCGAACCTTCCCATCAGAGTAATCTGGAAAACCAATGATGTCCTCAAACATACCCTTGGATGCATCATACACATGATAGTTCAACCCAAGCGCCTTCCCAAGCGCAATGGCAACGAAGGTTTTACCCGTTCCAGGAGCACCAACCAGAAGTACTGGTTCTCTGAGGACAAGACCTGCAAGAAGATACGGCTCTATCTCTTCCCATCCTACCACCCCTATCCTTGAGAGAAAATCATGTTTCATTGAATACCTCCTTTTAAATGATTGGATAAATTTACATTCAGAAATAAATATATATTATTTTTACAATTTGTCAAGTCTGCAAAATGAAGCCGGTTTGCACATTGATTATAGAATATTTTATTCTGAGACTTCATTGCCAGCCAATCTTTTTTTCTAATTTTTCCTTGACCTTTTTTATTTTTTCTGTTAAAATTCTCCTATGTATGTTTGGTTTACTGATGAGGAGATATGGAAACTCCTGAAGGGTATCCTTTCTCCTGATAGGGAGAAGGTGTGTGAACTTGTGGAAAGGATTATTGAACTCACTGGAATAGAGCCTGGTGCAAGGGTTCTGGATATTTCTTCCCGTGAAGGGTTCTTCTCCATTGAATTTGCAAGAAGAGGCTTCAAGGTTAC
This sequence comes from bacterium, assembly GCA_003646055.1. Lineage (GTDB taxonomy): Bacteria > Hydrothermota > UBA3072 > UBA3072 > B12-G15 > B12-G15. Next base: position 3,287 of record QNDZ01000083.1, on the reverse strand, counting down.
CTCTATTGAGGTTATGAAACCGTTCATTGAGAGTGCAAAGAAACTTGCCAAAAAAGAGGGGCTCCAGATAGAGTTTATCAATGACGATATCAGGAATTTTTCAAGGTCTGAATACTACGACTTGATAATACATACATCTGTTCCCTTTGGTTACTTTGAGGAGAGGGAAGACGATTTCAGGGTAATAAAGAACATGTTCAGGTCACTGAAGAATGGTGGAAAGTTCCTGTTGCTTCTCAATGGGAAAGAACTCTCCCTTAAAAAGTTCCTGAAAAAGGAATGGATGAACATAAAACACACATACTATCTCATTGAGAATACAATCACAGAAAACTGGGAGAGTATAATTACACACTGGACTGTGTTGAAGTACAGAAAGAGGATTGAGTTTGATACAAAGATGAGGCTTTTCTCTGGAACAGAGATTTATTCAATCCTGCTACACTCGGGCTTCCATCAGATAAAACTTCTTGGAAGTCTTAAAGGTATTCCTTACAATGAGGATGCCGTTGACCTTTTTGCCCTTGCCACAAAATGATTCATCTTATCTTCTTTTCAATATTCTATCTTAAAGGCCTTGAAAAGGCAGAACTCAACGGTGTATATACACTGAAGGTTGTTGTAAGGGGAGACCTGGATTACATGATTATCCATCTGCCCCTTCCAGTTGACTACCACGGTTGCACATCCTACCAGAAGGTACTGTCCACAGATTACACAATTCAACCTGCACCAAGAAGCAAAGAGGTGGTAAGAAAAAAGAACGGGAGGTTCCTGAAGGTTAGATACGGCAGGGTCTCAAATACAGTTTGTACAATAATAGTTAACTTTTCTGTAGAGAGGGGAATCAACCTTGAGAATCTTCCTGATGACAGGCCAGGTAAGCCCATCATGGAAAAGACAAAGAGCATAAGACCTGATTATAAGGAAATTATATCCCTTGCAAAGAGGCTTACAATGGGGCATTACACAATAAAGGATATTTCCAACCAGATAGTTTATTACATTGGTAACAACATAGATTATTACATCTATGGTAACGAAGATGCGGTGAATACACTGAAAGATGGAAGTGGAAACTGCATGGGAATTTCTGCACTTGCAGTATCACTCTTCCGTGCATCCGGTGTTGAATCACGTCTTGTTACGGGGATAAGCCTTGAAGATAGTAAAAAATACACATTCAAAAAGGATAACCGTATTTACGTTGTCAGGTTCTCCTCATTTGAAGACCTCCACCAGTGGTGTGAGATCAGATTTCCAACATGTGGTTGGGCAGAACTTGAACCTCAGGGTCATTCCTGCTTTGTCCCAGTAGGATATATAAGGCTTGCAACGGGGGAAGAAGGGGTTGATTACCCCTACCTGATAGTTTATTCATACAGGGAGAAGCCCTCTGTCAAATACTCGGTCTCTGTTGAGGGAAACATAAGAAGGCTCGTCTCCCACTTCAAATCAGAAAGGGTTGAAAGAAGGGGTTATAAACCCATTATAATGGCTGAATAAAACTTACCACCTTTCTCTGTGAACCCTTGTCTCATCATACTGGGTTCTTGGCTCTTTCTCCTCTGCAGGGTGTCCAATTGCTATCAATGAGAGGAGTTCTATGTTGTCAGGAATACCAAGCAATGGCTTTATTGCCTTTTTTCTCTCCTCCCTGGGATGGCATCCAAGCCACACAGCCCCAAGACCTATGTTTGCTGCAGCAATCAGTATGTTTTCTGTTGCAGCAGAGCAATCCTGAACCCAGTATCTCTCTGAAATCTCCGGGTCAGCACAAACCGCAATGCAGAGTGTTGCCTCTCTCAACATTTCAGCGTATGGGTGTGCAACAGATAATTTATCAAGCATCTCCCTGTCTGTAACAACAATGAAGTGCCAGGGTTTAAGATTCCTTGCAGAAGGGGCAGCCATACCTGCCTCAAGCAGTGCCTTTATATCCTTTTCCTCAACAGATTTGTCCCTGTGAAAAGCCCTTATGCTTCTCCTCTTAAAGAGAAACATCAGCCTTTCATCCATACTACCTCCTGAGTGCTATAACTATACACTGGATTATTCCACCAAAGAGAATAACCGTTGCAAACACAAATGTGAACCATCCGCCAAAACTCATGCTTCACCCCCTTTTTTGTATCTTGAAAGAACAAGGGAGGCTATGATGAAGACGCCAAGCACAAGCCATCCCCCAAGAAATTCAGCCCTTCTGGGATAACCACCGTATGGTGAGAGAATTGTACCTGTGAAGGAGAATACGAGGAGGACAAGTGCAGATAGAGGAACAATCCATTTTATGGAAAAGTTCCACCACTTCCCGATCTGTCTTTCACTGATTGAGTTTGCAAAACTCCTCATGTTTTCTGCCCTGTAGAAGTATGCAATTATCACGGACTCAAGAAGCCCAACAAGAAAGAGCCCATAGTTGTTCATGAAATGGTCAACCACATCAAGCCAGTACAGACCACCACCTGTTGTGTATAGTATGCCTATGAGAAAACCAGCAACAGCAACCCCAATGTTTGCCTTCCACCTTCTGATGCCAAATTTGTCCATGATGCTGGCAACAACTGACTCAACAAGGGAAAATGCAGAATCTATCGCAAGTGTAAGGAGCATGAGGAAGAATAGGACTCCAAAGAGAGGTGCTAAGGGAAGATGGTTTATAATTGTTGGATAGGTGACAAAGGCGAGTTCAGGCCCGCTCTTCATAACCTGCGAAACAGGAACGCCCTGAAGGTGTGCATAATATCCAAGGGTTGAGAATACAGCAAAACCACCAACATATGCGGTTGCTGCATCTGCAAGCCCAATGAGGAAGGCATTGTTCACAATGTCTGATTTTGGTGGAAGGAAGGATGCATATGCAATCATCACACCAAACCCAACAGTGAGGGAGAAAAAGACCTGGCTTATTGCTGCATGCCAGAGTTCTGCATGGAGGAGTTTACTCCAGTCAGGTGTGAGATAGTACTTTATGCCTTCAAATGCACCAGGGAGGGTGAGTCCCCTGATAACAAAGACAAGGAGGATTGCCCATGGAAGAAGCACCGTAACATAAACAACCTTACTCACCGTCTTTGCACCCTTCCATATGGAGAGCACAATCCAAACCCAGCTCACTGCAAGCCCCAAGAATATGGGCCATCTTATTCCACCAAGATGGAATATAGAATCAGTGAGTCCAAGCACCCTGTTGAAGAAGAATTCCTTTGGTGCATTCCCCCATGCAGTGTTGAAGGAATACACAAGGTAATCAGCAGACCATCCCATTATAACAGAATAGTAGGTTG
>QNDZ01000082.1 GCA_003646055.1 bacterium | reverse complement strand
GTAATCCTTGACTATGGTGGATTGGAGAATCGGCCTGATTTCTTCAATGATTACTGTTCTTCCAAAGAGATATTCAAGTTTTTCTCCCTGTTCACCAAAAACCTCGTATTTATATGTACCTGGAGGTGGTTCATCCACGTATATCCCTGTATTACCAGGAAGGATTGAAAGAAGGGCTCCATTTCTTTTAATAAGGAAGGTGTTGTAATTCCTTCCGCACTCCCAGGCAATGTATATCTTTCCATTCTGCACATAGATTGTGTAGTTGAGAAGGCTCACTGAAAGCACTGTATAGTCCTGTATACTATCCCCATTATCCGTACCATAATAAACTGCCTCATACCCGAGTGTTACATCTATGCCCAGTGGGTTTGCGTCATCCTGTGAATCGTCGTTTTCAAAGGGGAATGATGCCCATACATCTCCAGATGTATTCTCCACCCACATGAATATCCCGATGGTATCCTCTGGCTCTCCGTTTCCTTCAAGAAATGACCTTGGTATCCTCACCTCACCAAATCCAAAATCAACCTTCTCAATCCAGTTGACCCATGTTGAGGAATCCGAGGCTGTTTCCCAGGTATTATTTGCTGTTGCCTTTGAAACAAAGACCTTTGGCACAGAACTGGTTGCATCCAGTTGCACCACATAGTCTGGAAGGTTGTTGCCTGTGAATCGTGCACCTGACCATACTGCTGTATCACCAGAATCGGTTCCAGGGTCAATGTCAAATGCAATGTTCATCTTCTGCATGTCAGGATTGAACCCATTCCAGTTTACATAGAAATAAAGGGAATCATAGGTGAAGTTGAATGTGCATGGATTGTCAGTGCCCAGTACCTCGTTGCTTCTCCAGTCCTCCATTGAGCAATCTGTCCGGAGTGTATGGAAGGGGTTTGTTTTGTTCTTGCTTATACCACTTCTCACGTATGCCTTTCTGTACTTCCCTTTGAAATGTCCAGAATAAACTGTATCATTCTCTGCCAGGTCAATACCCAGTGCCTCTCCAATGATGGTGTTTTGATATTCAAGGCTCTCTGCTGGAACCACAGCATACCAGTTGCATTCAAAGGTATCCCTTCCTACAATGGCAACAGGGTTTGTGTTGGATGATGGGTCTATAAAACTTGCCCTGTAATAACCTGTTCTACTTCCCTCAACAGTGAGTTTGAAGATAACAGAGTCGCAGGAAGTGTCTGCATAAATCCACACCTTGAGAGAATCAAGATGGTTTATTTTATTCCTCGGTGGTTCTGTTGAATCAGAAAACATGATGTAGGGGGTTGACTGAATGTAGAACTGGGAGGTTGGTGTTATACCCATGTCAGGAATGCCATTTGAGTCAGGGTCAACAGGAAGGACAAGCACATAGTTTATATAATCAGTGGTTGGGTCTTCTGGCAATGCCTGGTTTGAGATGTAGTCTCCATCACCACTCTTTATCACGGTGAATATGCTCAAAACTGCGCCTGTGTCCACGTACCCATATCCCCTTGAAAAGATTGTATTCCATGGTATTGCCATCTCCATATCCCCACCCGGTGTGATTCTGATGGTTGCAGAGTACCAGCCAAAGTCGGTTGAGTTTTCAATCGTCCTGATACCTGTTGAGTCATTGGGGGATTCTATGATTGAGGTTGACCTTGCATTTGTTTCTCCAGCCACAAGGTCTGCACAGAAACCTGGTATTTCAATACTGTCAGGCATGTTCCCTGTGATGGAGTTATCAAGGGTTCCTGTATTGTCCGAGAGGTCTCCCTTCCCATTGAACCCGATTGTATCACTGGATGAAAAGTCCCTGTCAATATAAACAAGGCACCCATTATTAGATGCCTGTATCTCCCCATCAATCCCGATGTAAAGGTAGTACCTGTCAAATGTGACAAAGAGTGAGTCAAGGCTGTTTCCTGCCCAGTTGGTACTCTGGGTATTCTCGGTTATGAAAGACTGGAGAGGCCAGTCATATGTACCCAGCTGGACATTCCCATCAAGTTTTGGTGTATGGTATGTTTGGTCTTCTGATGATTCCCTGTATGATATATTGGATGGACTGATTCCTGAATCTGGTTGAGCATTCCCATCTGAATCAAGGGGGATTACAAGGATGGTATCAATGGTTGTTGTGGTTGAATCCTGGGGGAGGCACTGATTGGATATATAATCACCACTCCAGTTCTTTATTATTGCAAAAATCCCTATCTTTGCATGGGATATGATGCCTTTAGGGTATAGTGAATTCCATGGGATTGCTGCTTCAAAAACAGAGTCATTCACAACAATGTGGGCTGTATTGAGCCAGGGGAAGTCTGTTCTGGACAGGAATTTAAGTTCTCTCAGGCCCGCATAATCGCTGTAGATACCAGGATCAACACTATTCTCATCCTTTGAACCAAGTATAAAGTCTGCATAGAAACCTGATACGGGTACATTTGCGGGAACAGAACCTGAAATGGACTGGTCAAGATTCCCTGATTCATCTGAAAAATCCCATCTATTGTTGAAGCCACCTGTGGTGTCGTCGTTTCCAAAATCCCTGTCTATATAAACGAGGACACAGTTGCCGCTTGATGAGGAAAAGGTGCCTTTTATCCCGATGTAAAGGCTTTCGCAATCAAATGTTAGGAAAAGGGAATCAAGGCTGTTTCCTGCCCAGTTTGTGGCAACCCTGTTAAATGCCACAACCTCATCAGAGCCCCAATCACTACCTATCACCCCATCAATAGAAGGGGTGTTGTAGGTTAAGCCCAGCAGTAAAATTATTGACATGATACACCTTGATAAAATTATACACCCACGAGAACAGATTACAAGGTCTTAGTTTTTCCTGTTATTTCTTGACTTTACGTGTATATACCATATAGTTTTTTTATGTTTGTTTTTAAATATTGATGTTGATGGGGATTGGCTAAATAGGGGTATGAGATTCAGGAGATTTACAGAATTTATATTGAACGAAAAATATGCAGGTTCAAAAAAGGAGGAGATAATGGATAAAGGGAAAAACCTTGAGGACTTTTATAATATTTTCCCCTGGGATAGTGAACCTGAATCAGAGAGCGGGAAGGCATACTATGAGTTTACAGGGAAGATGATGGAACTTGCTCTACCACCTGAGGTGCTGAAGGGTATAAAGAAGAAAAACCTGGACATCCTTGAGGTGTGTGCTGGTGCAGGGTTTGGTGGTGTTGCACTTGGTGAGTATCTGAAGAAAAAGGGGTTCAGGGTTAAACTACTGATGACTGACCTTAGGGGTGATGCACTTGAGCGTGCACGAAAATTTGCAAAAAGGAAGGGACTTGAAGTAGAGGTTAAGGTTATGGATGCACTCCAGTTGAAGAATCTTAAACAGAAATTTGATGTGGTTCTTTTCTGGGGTCTTTCAACCCCCCATTTTAATCCACATGAACTTTTAAGGCTATTTTCATCCTTTGCACACCTTCTCAAGAGGGGTGGATTCTTCATTATGGATGAAGCGGACCGCAGAGGTAGCATATTTCTCAAAACAGGATACAAATTTGCTCTGGGTGAGGAGAGGGGAGGCAGGTTCGTGATGAGTTTCCACACAGGATACAATCCATACACAGGTATGTTCAGGAGAAGGTATGTTTCTCCTGATGGTTCAAACTTTGTCCAGGAGATTTACCTCTGGGGCATTGCAGAGGTTTCAGCAATGCTCTCTGTATTCTTTAAGAAAGTAAAATTGCTTGATATATCCGCACATTATATTATTGTCTCACAAAACCCCTTTACAGGCATCTCACCAGAAAATATTAAAGAACCCGTGATAGAGAGATTGAAGTAATGGAGAAGACCACAAAAGGTGTAAAAACCCTTCTTGGAGACCCGAAAAGGGCAATTCTTAAGTTGTCCTTGCCTATGATTATAGCCATGCTTGTTCAGAGTTTATACAATATCATTGATGGCGTATGGGTTTCTGGACTTGGGGCAAAACAACTTGGTGCAATAGGGTTATTTTATCCTGTGTTCATGGTTATTATTTCGCTGGCAACAGGGATAGGGATTGGTGGAAGTTCTTCCATATCAAGGAAGATAGGTGCAAGAGATAAGGAAAAGGCAAGCATTGCTGCGGTAACAACAATAATTATAGGGCTGGGTATGGGGCTCAGTCTGACCTTGTTTGTTTTACCCTTTGTGAAGCAAGTATTCAGGAGTATGGGAACAGATGAGGAAACATTGAGGTATGTAATCCCCTATGCAAAGATACTGATCTGTGGTGCGGTTATTCTGACCTTCAGTAATGTTGCAACGGGAATATTGAGAGGTGAAGGGGATACAAGGAGGGCGATGTATGCAATGATAACCGGATCAGTCCTCAATATTTTACTTGATCCAATCTTTATCTATAAATTAAAACTTGGTGTTGCGGGTGCGGCGTGGGCAACCCTTATCTCAATCACAGTAACATCTCTCTTAACTGGATACTGGCTTCTTATTAAAAAAGATACATACGTGAGAATAAAGTTCAGAGGGTTCAGATTTAATGGGAGACTCACAATGGAGATTTTAAGGGTCGGTATTCCAGCATCCATCAGTCAACTTTCCATGTCCATTGCAATGTTTGCTCTGAACATGATAGTTGTTAAGGCAGGTGGAACAAATGGCGTTGCTGTATTTACATCTGCCTGGCGTATAGTCATGCTTGGTATTATACCGCTCCTTGGTATTGCCACAGGTGTTATAGCTGTCACGGGTGCAGCCTATGGGGCAAAGGATATTAACAGGTTGAAAACAGGTTATTTCTATGGCATAAAAATAGGTGTGATTATTGAACTATTCGTTGTTACCTTGATGGTTATTTTTGCAAGACAGATTTCATTTATTTTTACTTATTCAAAGACTGCTTCAGTCATAAGGGATGACCTGATAACTGCCTTGAGGATTCTGCCTTTATTCCTCTTTTTGACCCCTTTTGGCATGTTTACTTCATCAATGTTTCAGGGAATAGGTTTCGGAGAGAGGGCACTTGCTATGTCAATTTTGAGAACGATAATACTTCAGGTATTCTTTGGATACCTGTTTGGTATTGTTCTTCATAAGGGACTTATAGGTGTGTGGTTTGGCATAATTACAGGGAATGTTACATCATCCTTTGTTGGAATTACCTGGGGAATACTGACTATAAATGGATTGAGAAATAGATTTATGCCTCAACAAGGAAATTCTCAATAATCAGGGCATCCATTCCTGTTCTTAAAAAGCAGTTAATCGCATCCTCAGGTGTGTTCACAATGGGTTCATTCTCATTGAAGGATGTATTCAGGAGAACAGGAACACCTGTTTTTTTGCCAAACTCAACAAGGAGTTTGTGGTAAAGAGGGTTTATCTCTTTATTTACCGTCTGAACCCGTGCAGTTCCGTCCACATGGACAACTGCTGGTATCAGATGAGCCTTCTCTTTGCGAACAGGGAACACCCGCTCCATAAAGGGGCTCTTGTGGTCTATGTTGAACCAGTCAGAGGCATACTCTTCAGGAACGGATGGTGCAAAGGGTCTGAAACCCTCACGTTTCTTTATTCTCCTGTTCAATATATCCTTCATCTCCTGCCTTCTCGGGTCAACAAGGATTGACCTATTCCCGAGCGCCCTTGGACCGAACTCTGTTCTTCCCTGGAACCATCCCAGAATTTCACCCCTTGAAAGGATGTCCACTGCTTTTTTGGTAATATTGTTTTTATCAAGTTTTCTGTATTTCAATTTATGTTTTTTGAGTGCCATTTCTATTTCACTCTCTGTAAAATGGTCACCTGTGTATGGGCTCTCCATAACAAAACTTCTTCTTCCCTTTATCAGGTTGAGCCATACATACATACCAGCACCAATTGCAGTCCCCGCATCATGTGCAGCAGGTGGTATATAAACATGCCTGAACGGGGAATTCATTAAAATCTTCCCATTTGCAAGGCTGTTCTGGATACAGCCACCAGCAAGTGAAAGGTTATCAATCCCTGTTTTTTTGTGGAGGAACTGAAGGAGTCCAAAGAAGATGTCTTCATACCTCTTCTGTATGGATGAGGCAATGTCCATGTGCCTCTCTGTTATCTCTTCCTCCCTGTTTCTTGGTTTCCCTAATATCTTCTCTGTGTAAGGAGAATATATTTTCCCTATTACAGGTATGCCATCCATCCATGTCATGTCCACACCGCCCATTGCATGCATAAAGTATCTCAGGTTCATCCTGTAGTATGGTGGGTCAAACCTTATCACCTCTTCCATGGCTTTGATAAAGGCAGGTTTTCCATATGCAGATAATCCCATAACCTTGTACTCGTCACCATAATGGGGAAAACCAAGAAACTGGGTGAATGCCGTATAGAAAAGTCCCAGAGAATGTGGAAAGTTTACCTCGCTTATAAACTTCACATTGTTCCCTTTGCCAACCCCAAGCACTGCACTGGCAAAGTCACCAAATCCATCAAGTGTGAGTATTGCAGACTCTTCAAAGGGTGATACCCCATAGGTGCTGTATATATGTGCTGTATGGTGTTCAACAAATACGAGTTTTGCCCTTACACTCTTCCCGAAATAATTTGACAGGGACCCCTTTATGCCTGTTATCCTTCCTGCATTCTTTGCCCTGTCCTTTAAAAAATCCCTGTTCACCCCCCTTGAAAGAACCCATAATCCCTTCTTTATAATTCTTCGGGTTGGATTCCTTGAAACTGCAATATAGTCAACCTCATCTATATCAATCCCTGAAAATGCAAGTGCCCTTTCAATGGACTTTACAGGGAGACCTGCCCAGTGTTTCTGCCGCCTTATCCTCTCCTCCTCAATGGCATATACAAGTTTTCCATCAATTATAAGGGCAGCAGAGGAGTCACCATGATATGCATTCAGTCCAAGAATAACCATATAATCAGGATATTGTGAATGTAGGTTTAGTCAAGCCCGGACCTTGACATTATGACATTTGGGGTGCCTGTGAACATTCCTAACATATTCATTTTCTTAGTGATATAGTTTGAACGTCTATGCCCGCACATGGATGGAAGGGTATCCACCCTTGACATAATTAAGGATTTTTATTATACTTCATCCATGAAAATCCTCGTTGCTTCAGATGTCCATGGAAACCTGGAGGCGCTTGAGGAGGTTCTCCAGGATGATTATGATTATTTCGTTTATCTGGGCGATGTGTGTGATTATGGTCCAGACCCTGAGCCAGTTCTGGAG
>QNDZ01000081.1 GCA_003646055.1 bacterium | reverse complement strand
GGTGCCCTTGAATAGAATCCTGTTATCCTGAATCTTGAAGGGGAGAGTCTGAAACCAAGCCCCTGTGTCCTGAATTCCCTTGTTGTTGTCAGGTCACCAAAAAGACCCTCTGCCTTTGAATATACCCTTGAGAGGATGTCGTCTGTGTTTTCAAAGAGAACACCCTCACCAAGGCTCACATGGAAGTTACCAAAATAAAGGCCATCAACAATTCCCACATTTTTCAAGCCTATGAACCCTTTGGGAAAGAATGAACCATCTGGCATCTCCATTGCCATGAGCCCAAGGTCAAGGTGATTCTTGTAGAGGAGTCTGGTCTTCAAGTAGGTCTTTCTCCTGTACCTCATAGCATCAAGGTCCCCTACCTCTGAACCGAGTCTTTCTTTCAGTTCCTGAATCTCTTCATCGGACCACCCTGAGGCAGATACCCTTTCGTATGTTGTGAGCGTGTCCGCAGAGAGGTCGTTTATCATTGCATTCAAATAGTCAATCTTTTCCTCTATGTTGGGCATGCCCACATCCTCCATGTCCTTTCTTGACCACCAGGATGTGTAAAGCCTTGTGTATCCAACAGCAGATGGGGGTTTCACTGGTTCAGATGTGATGACAAAATCCCTGATGTTCCTGTATCCATAAGATGTGAGCCCTGGTGCAGCACGCATATCGGATGGATACCTTATCCTGCCCCATTTCCTTATGTACCTCATCACGGATATTGCATCAACAAGGTTCACCCTGTCAAGGAGAAGCACATCCTCTATCTCTGCTTTATTGATGTTCATGGGGTTGATGGCAAGCATCTGCCACTCGTCCATAAACACCTCTGAAGGTCTCTCTTCAGAGGCAAGCCTCTGCTGTATCCTCTCAATGTAGTATGGAATGTCCTTTATCTCCTCTGGTTTTTTTATGACAACCAGATACTTTATCTTCCTGAACTCCTCGGGTGGGATAACCTTGAGAAGTTCATAAACAGACCTGAAGTACCCATACTCCCTTCTGTAGTCCAGAATCTTTTCAATGGAACCTGTGGATATGGGGAGTTTTTTTATCTCCTCTGCAGGGGCATTGTTCAGGTCAACCTGCAACTGGAATAGAATGAGTAGAATAATCATTTGTAGTCCGCCCCTGCTATGATTGTTGAGCCAAGTTCACTGTGGTGTAGGTATGTGAAGTTCACATTTATAACAGGCGTGTTTATACCTACACCAAAGGATGGTTCAAAAGGTGCTGTATGGAAGCCTGCCCTTAAAACAATGTATTCATTGATTGTGAAACTCTGTCCCATCATGTACCTCACAGGTGCACCTGTCTCCTTCTCTATACCAAAGGTTGAGATGACTGAACTGGAAGGATTGTACGATATGGAGAATCCCAATTTTGCAGGGATGATGTATGCACCTGTTTCTCCAAGTGCTGGTGTGTTTATGTTTGTGTAAACAGCACCAAGTTTCCACATTCTCCACACCCTGGTGAAAATACCTATGTCCACACCAAAACCCATGGATTTCCCAAAGTTTTTCTGGTATAGATAGAAACCCTTAAGATTGATACCTGCCCTTGTGTCCCTTCCAAGTGGGATTCCATATCCAATAGAAACCTCTGTTTCTCCCTGGAGGTCTTCAACCCTTCTGTAAAAGACCTGTGCAGATATACCCCTGTATCCTGCATAGATTCTTCCTGCATCCACTATACCATAAACCCTTGTGTATTCACCGTTCAGGAGAAAATCTTTATAAATACCATTCAAGGCAGGATTGAGGGAGTAAACAGGGCTCTCTATGGAGTACGATGCTCCACCAAGTCCTGAAGAAACACCTGAAAACTCAATGCCTTCAAACACGGTTAAAAGTAATATTACCATCATCATCTCTTCCCCTTTGTGGCAACCACAACTGGCTTTGTTATGCTCTTCGTTGTTCCATCTGCATATGTAACCTCAACCCTGAGTAGGTATATCCCTATGGTCACTTTATCATAGGCCTGGTTATCCCCATTCCAGAAGGTGTCATAAGGTCCTCCTGGATAATTGGTGCATATCTCTTTAACAAATCTGCCCTTGATGTCAAATATCTTTGCGGTTATCCTTGAGTCAGGCGGTGCAGTTATGTGTATGTTGGCAACCTGCCCTTCATCTGGTGCAAAGGGATTTGGGGTGATTGTGCATGTGAGTTCACTTGTTGTATCCTCTGGAATAATCTTAACCACATCCGTATCATACCTTGGAAGCACCTGATAACCTGTTGTGAACGGTTCATGCGGGTCATACTGTCCAACTATCCCCGTGATTGTGAATATGTCACCAACATTCATTATGTTCCTTATTGAATCAATATTTATGCCAGTTCCTGTTTCAAGCCTCACGGTCACATATGCCTGACCATTGGCTACTGTGAGGTTGTATCCACCACCCGTTGAGATGGGTGAGACAGGGGATACAATCTTCCCCTTTTTGATGCACACAAGCCTTCCCTCCCATGACTCGTCAAGGGACTGTGAAAGGTTAAGTGTCTCTGGTGGGAAGGGTGGGTTCCATCTTGAAAGGAGTATGATATCTGATGCCTCATTTGCCTTGACCTCTGTGAGACCGTCATATTCATCAACCTCACCAACCACCAGATATTTGTAGTTGGGTTTTATTGATACTGCATCGTATGTGAAAACATCAACACCACCAGTGGTATCATTCAGGTAAAAACTCGTATGTTCTGTTTGAAGATTACCTGTTGTAGCATAACCAACTACAGCAACATTCTGTCCATACAGGTGGGATGTAAACCCATCCTCTCCTGGTTGCTGGACATCTGCTATTGTAACCAGGTTTGATGGTCTTTCAATCACCTCAAGGTCATAATCATATGCCAGTGAGAACACTGTCCCGTTTGTAGAACCATAGACCTCCATGTGATAACTTCCAGTGCTTCCAATGGACACGTTCCTTATCTCCATTTCAACCGTGTCAATGATGGAGACACCAAAGATCTTGACAGTATCACCAGAAACAGAGTCTGAAACAACAACCACAGAATCATGGGATGGAAGCACAAGGTCTGTGGCGTTATGAGACCAGTCCATTGGAGGTAATAGAATGTTCACAAACTTCACCGTATCAATCTGGCTTATTATCCTTATCTTCAGGTCAAAGGCTTCATCTGGGAAGACCTTCAACGGGTCAAAGTCACCATACAACCCCTCTATTTCCCCTGGTTCAAGTATGTCCCTGTCGTCCCTTGGGAGGATTTTAAACCCATAGTAATAGTCAACAGGACCTGTTACAGAGTATGTATCCCCAACAACAGGGTCAAAGAAGTAAATCCTGTCATCAATGGTAACAGGGCCGGAGCCATCGTCCACATCCCACTCGTTGTAACCGTTCAGGTCTGAGGTGCATACTGCATTCACCACCTTCACAAGCACGCCTTCGTACTTCTCCTGTTCTATATTCCCTGTTGAGTCTATAACAGGGTCAGGTGGTGTTGTATGCCCCAGTACTGTAATTTCCTCTGGATAGGAAACCTCTGTGACCCCATTGTATTCACTCACAACACCCGTAATCCTGACACTGTCTCCCCTTTCAACACCAGGGTCTGACGAGCCGTTATAGATATATATACCTTTCCAGGGGCCACCTGGCTTCATCTCAACAAAAAAGGCATACCTTGTTCTTCCGCTTGAAACATAGGTGAAGGGTGCAGTCACAACACCATAAAACATCACAGTATCACCCTCATAGGGAGAAGCATTCTGGTACCCCTGTATTGAATCTATGGGAACAGTATAAACCTCTCCCAGAAGGGAGAGGGGTATTGATATTATAATAAGGATTTTAAGTATTTTCATATATCACCCTTTCTAAAAGTATATAAATCTGGATATGTTTTTACCATTGTCTGTTTTCACCATCAGGAAAAAGATTCCTGTGCTCAAATCAGGGAGTCTTATCTCTTTGGGTTCACCTGCACGAACAGTTCCCTTGAATAGTCTCTTAACAAGCCTTCCATTCACATCATACACACCTATTTCAATGGAGGTTGTCTTTCTCAGTGTGAAACTCAGGGTGAATCCTGATGTAACAGAAGGAACATTCAGGTCAAAGATTTCAGGCTTCTCCTCAACACCCGTGTTGACAATGTCAGAGGAATCCCTTGGTTCAAGCCTTCTTTCATCATAGGAGTAAACCATGTTACCAATGATGTTATAGGTATAGTCAACAACAGGTCTGTATGGCACATTCCAGTCATCAATCACAAGGGTGTCGTATCCTGGATTCATAACCGCCCACTTCCCACCACCAAGACTGTCATCCACACACACTACATCCTGAACCTTTATGAGGACACTCTCATACATCTCGTCATTTGCCTCTGTTGTATTCACTACCACAGGGTCTGGTGGCGTTGTATTCCCGAGAACACTGTATGTGCTTGCATCTGAAAATTCGGTCATTCCATTGAACTCTGTTATGGTTCCCTCAACATAAACACTATCACCAACACTCACGTCAGGTGTCCAGCTACTTCCCTGATAAACATAAACACCCTTCCATGCACCATTTGGTTTTTCTCCAATGAAGAATCCCTGTGAGAATACACCCGTGACAACACCAAAGGTTGCAACCTTTAAGCCAGCATAGGGTGAGGTATCATTTGGTGCATACTGGATATCGTAGATGGTGACTGTATCCACAGCAGCAGAATAGAGGAGTTCAATATCGTTTGAATCCCTTGGTTCAAGTTTGTAATTACCAAATGAATAGTTTAAAATACCCGTGAGGTTGTATGTATCACCCACAGCAGGTGACCAGGATACACCCCAATCATCCACCCTCAAGGGTCCTGAACCATCATTCACCTCCCATTCTCCATATCCAAGGTCGGCATTTGTACAGACAACATGTAGAAGGTTCAACAGCACACTCTCATACTGTTCATCATTTGCAGCATCTGTTGTAACAACCATGGGGTCTGGAGGGGTTGTTGTACTGAGCACTGTCACTGTGGGTGTACCCCCAATTTCAGTAAAACCATAATATTCGCTCACAGTTCCAATCACTTCAACACTGTCACCCCTGCTCACTGTTGGTGCAGAGTACGTGTAAACATAAATTCCCTTCCATGCTCCACCTGGCTTTTCCTCAATAAAGAAGCCTCTTGAGAAGACACCCGTAACCACACCATAGGTCTTTACAAGGGAGTCAACATATGGCGAACTTGCACCATAACCCTGAATTGAATCTATGGGAACAACCGTCTGGCCATACATGGATACAGCCAGAAGAACAGAAGCGAATACAAGAAGTTTACGCATATGACACCTCCTTTTTGGCGTTCAACATTCTATAATACATCAGCAAAAAATTATTTCAAGGGGGAAACATTTAGAATATGTTAGAGGGTTGAAGAAAATACAGTTTTATTTCAACATTATTTAAGAGTATTGCTGGAATAGATGCTTGAAAGAAATCTACGGGTTAGTTTCAATAACTTCCAGGGATAATTACGTAGTGTCCAGAAAAGTCTTCGGTTTTTTATCGCCCTGAAAATTTCTTTTGTAAACCATACCGGTCTTAAATAAAATAATGTGTAGGCCTTGAACGTTAAATACCTAAGGTCCTTTGGCGTTAGATAATCTGTCTTAAAAACGCTATGCATACCATCAAATAGACTCCAATCCTTAACAAAAATTCTATCTTTTACATAGTGGTATAGTGCAGTTCCTGGATAGGGCGTAAGGATTGAAAATTGTGCTGCATCTATGTTGAGTTTCCTTGCAAAGTAAATTGTTTTGTCAATCATCTTCTTTGTTTCAGAAACAGCCCCCATCATGAATGATGCCCAAACCCTTATACCGTATTTTTTTAGCAATTTGACTGCCTTTGTAAACACCTCTTTCCCTTCTCTTTTATGATAGAATTTCAGGACTGTAGGATCCGGGCTCTCCATACCAATAAAGAGCATGTAGGCACCTGCTTCTGCCATTTTTTTCACCATATCCTCATTTCTAACAATAGTATCTGCTCTGGATAATGCCCACCAGGAAACATTCAATTTTCTTCTTATCATTTCTTCACATATACCAATGGTTCTTTCAGGACTAAGTGTGAAATTGTCATCCATAAAGTCCACTGCTTTATATCCATAATCATATTTTAGCTGTTCAACTTCATCAACAACTGATCTGGGAGAGCGTGCTCTCCATTTTCTTCCTCCAAATAGAGAAGAAGCACAGAAAAAACAGTTAAATGGACAACCCCTTGAAGTTATCATTGTTGTCATTGGCATTTCATTCAGGTGTGTGTGATACCTATCCAACTTCAGCAATTCCCTCGCTGGAAAGGGGAGATCATCAATTGGGTCTGGTGGCAAAGCATCAGGGGTTCTTACAATTCTTCCTTTTGACCTATAAGAAATACCTTTAACTTCTTCTACGGGTTTTTTTTGAGCGATATGTCTAACCAGATCACGGAACACATATTCACCTTCCCCCCTGACCACATAATCTATCAGGCCAGTATTAAGCACCTCTTCGTCCAGGAATGTAGCGTGATAACCACCCATAACTGTTGTAGCACCACTCTTTTTTGCTTCTTCTGCTATTTTTAATGCCTCGGGATATGTTGGAGTTAAAGATGAAATTCCAACAATAGAGTAATTGGAGTATTTTATAGGCCCAGTTTCAACATTTTTATCGACAATTTCAACATCAAAATCATCATTTTTGAGAACTGCAGCGATGTAAGCGAGTCCAAGGGGAGGCATATCTGCTCCAACTTCTGAATAAGGGTCATATGTAGGTGGATTTACCAGTAATATCTTCATATATTTTATTTTTTTAAGATGTTTTCTATTGTATATTAAAACATTATATTGTCAAGAATGGGGGGGTGTAAGAGCCTAAAAAATCCTTGAAAGCCACAAAAAAATAAAAAAGCCCGGCAGCGACCTACTCTCCCACCCCCTTGCGGAGGCAGTACCATCGGCCCTGGAGGGCTTAACTTCCGTGTTCGGAATGGGAACGGGTGTGTCCCCTCCGGTACAGCCACCGGGCAGAAATAATATATGTTGAATTCAAAATCTGTCAAGACCTTATTCAAAACCTATATAGACGTATTCACCATCCTCGGTTTCCACTTCAATGATTGATGTTGGCTTATCAGGGAGTGACTCAGAGAATTCTTCAAACAGTTTCTGAACATCAATGTTCTTATCCTCAAGACCATCTATAACATTATCCGGTATAATCTTCATTATACCTCCGCCAAGTTTCAGGGAGGCCTTTACCACAGAGACAGGGATTCTTACAT
>QNDZ01000080.1 GCA_003646055.1 bacterium | reverse complement strand
TACTACTTTTATCATTGCTTACCCGCCTTTCTACCACCTCTCCCGTAGCATCATTGAAACCATATACCTGGGTAAAGTTTTTGTGTAAATCAACCCCTACATAAAACATACATACCTCCTTCCCTTTTTTCTTATTATGAACAATATTCCCTAAAATCAAACCTTTTTATTTAATTATAACTTAATATTCATCCCGACTGTACCAGTATTAGCTTAATCTTTTCAACAGCAGAAACATAGTTTATTGACAAAAGGGAACTCCTGTATATTCTTATCCTATGTGGGATTCCCAGCGATTGAGAGATACATTCCTCTCATTTTTTAAAGAAAAGGGGCATACAGTGGTCCCTTCTTCTTCACTAATTCCTGAAAAAGACCCAACTCTGCTCTTTACATCTGCTGGTATGGTGCAGTTCAAACCCCTGTGGAAGGGAGAGGTGAAACTTCCCTATAAAAGGGCAACAAGTTGCCAGAAGTGTTTAAGGCTCTCTGATATTGATAGGGTGGGTGAGACAATAAGGCATGATACATTTTTTGAGATGCTTGGGAACTTCTCTTTTGGTGATTATTTCAAGAGGGAGGCAATTGAGTGGGCATGGGAATTCCTTACAGATGTTTTAGGGATACCAGGTGAAAAGTTTATGATTTCTGTTTATCCAGAGGATGAGGAGACCTACTCCATATGGCGGGATGTCATCGGTATTCCTCCTGAGAGAATTGTTAAACTTGAGGATAATTTCTGGGGACCTGCTGGTGGTAGTGGTCCCTGTGGCCCTGATACAGAGATTCATTACGATATGGGTGAGGAGTTTGGTGATTGCACCCCTGCTGACGAGGAGTGTGACAGGTTTATAGAACTATGGAATCTTGTCTTCCCACAATTCAATCAGGTTGGGGATGAGAGACTTCCCCTTGAGAACCGAGGGGTTGACACAGGTATGGGTCTTGAAAGGCTTGCAATGGTAATGCAGGGGAAGAAGAACATATTTGAGACAGACCTGTTTTTGCCCATTATACAGACTGCCTCTGATATTATAGGGATTAAATACCAGGAACACAAAAGGCCTCTCCACATTATTTCTGACCATATAAGGGCACTCACCTTTGCCATATCAGATGGTGCATATCCATCAAATGAAGGAAGGGGCTATATACTGAGGAGGATTTTAAGAAGGGCACTTCTCCAGGCGCACAAACTTGGGGTTGATGAGCCTGTTCTTTACAGACTGGTTCCATCGGTTGTTGATATCATGAAAGGGCAGTATCCAGAACTGAAAGAGACAATAAACAGGGTTAGTTTGATTATTAAGGCAGAGGAGGAGAGATTCCTTAAAACAATAGATAGGGGATTGAGTATACTTGAAGGCTATCTTGAAGAGATTAAAAATGAGAAGGTTCTTGATGGCACAAAGGTCTTCACCCTTTACGATACATATGGATTCCCTCCAGACCTTGTTGAGAATATAATCTCTGAGAGAGGTTTCAGCATAGACTGGGAGGGTTTTGAAAGGGAGATGGAGAGGCAGAGGGAGAGGGCAAGGGAAAAGTCTGTTTTCAGGGCAAAGAATGCTGGTGATTGGGTTGTTTTGAATGATGGGGAGAGCAGGTTCACAGGATATGACCTTATGGAACAGGAAACAGAGATTCTTGCATACAGGGAAACAGATGATGGAATAGAGGTGATACTTGAGGAGACCCCATTTTATGCTGAGAGTGGGGGACAGATTGGTGATACAGGTGTTATAGAGGGTGATGGATTCAGAATAGAGGTGAAGGATACACAGAAGGGCGAAACGGGACATGTGCATATTGGGAGGCTGGAGGGAGAAATCGGACAGGGGACTGTGTTTGCCAGTGTGGATAAGAAAAGAAGGATGAACATAATGAGGAATCATACAGCCACCCATCTCCTTCACAGGGCATTGAGAATGGCACTTGGTGAGCATGTGAAACAAGAAGGTTCACTTGTGGCACCGGAGAGGTTGAGGTTTGACTTTTCCCATCCTTCTCCATTGAATGACGAGGAGATTGCTCGTATAAATGAGATAGTGAATCAGGTTATACTTGAGGAGAGGAATGTGATTGCAAGGGTTATGCCTTATGAGGAGGCAATTTCTTCTGGTGCCATTGCGTTCTTTGGTGAGAAGTATGGTGATACAGTGAGGGTGATTGAGGTTGAGGGATTTTCAAAGGAATTGTGTGGTGGAACCCATGTAAATAATACGGCAAGTATCCTTGGTTTCCGCATTGTTTCCGAGAAGGGGATTGCTGCAGGCATCAGGAGGATTGAGGCAATTACTGGGGAAGCATTTATTAAAGATGCTATCCACCTGAATGATACCCTTTCAACAATCTCTGAGATACTGAAGACAAAAGAGCCCATAAAAAGGGTTCAGGAACTTCAGAATACAGTCAAAGAATTACAGAAAAATGTAAAATCCCTTGAGCAACAGATAGTGAAGGAGATGATTGTTAAACTCCAGAGTTCATTTGAAGAAATGAAAGGGATTAAGTATATGATTGAGGAGGTAAATTTAGGTAAGGATGCTGTGAGGAAGATTGCGGATACATTGAGGCAGAAGAATCCTGATTCCTGTGGAATACTTGGAGTTCCTGAGAAGGGTTCCATCTTTCTTGTTGCATTTTCAGGAGAAAAATTGATTGATAAGGTGAAGGCACCAGACCTTCTCAGGGCAATCTCTCAATATGTGAAGGGTGGAGGTGGTGGAAGACCCCATCTTGCAGAGGGAGGGGGAAGGAACCCAGATGGTTTCAAAGAGGTCAAAAAGGTCTTCGGAGAAATCCTGCAAAAAATCATTAAGGGTTAATGTAGATAGATGTTCGCTGTGTGGATTGTGCATAGGTGTGTGTCCACAGGGTGTTATATACTTTTCTCCCCAGATTGAGTTCAAAGATGATGGAGAGTATTGTGGACTTTGTGTGATGACTTGTCCGGAGGAGGCGATTGAAAAGGTATGATGTTATTGTTATAGGTGGTGGGCCTGCTGGCTCGTTCATCTCAAAACTCCTTGCGGGTGAAGGGTTTTCTGTTCTTTTAGTAGAGAAAAAGAGATACCCTGGTGAGAATATTCACTGTGCCGAGGGGCTTTCTTCTGCGTCCATTGAGGGTATCCTGAGGATTAAAGATAGATGGGTATCTGTTGAACTCAAGGGTGCAGAAATCAATTCTCCATCAAAGGGATTCACAGTGCTTTATCCTGGTGTTGGATGGATACTTGATAGAAGGATGTTTGATAGAGACCTGTTTCTTGAGGCAGTTCAGTCTGGTGCTGAGTGTCTCACGGGTGTAGCAGCAACCAGTATTGAGGAATATTCTGATGGTGAGAGGGTTGTTAGAACAACTGCTGGCTCCTTCAGGTCTCCACTTGTTGTGGGTGCAGATGGTGTCTCAGGGTTTGTGGGAAGGGAAACAGGACTCCTCAAGCCATTTAACCTTAAGGAATTTCACCAGACATACCAGTGTCTTGCATATACGGGTATTGATGACCAGATTGCACATTTTTATGTTGGCAGGAGCATTGCACCTGGTGGTTATGCATGGGTGTTCCCAAAAGGTGGTGGGTTCTCCAATGTTGGCATTGGCATTGACAGAAGTTTGACCAGAAGGTCAGCAAAGGTCTATTTTGAACAGTTTGTTAAGAATTACATCAATTCTTTCAGGCCCGTCTCCTGTTTTGGCTCTGCTGTGCCAACCACAGTGAACAGGAGGCTTGTTGGTGAAGGGGTTGCACTTGTTGGAGATGGAGGAAGGCTGACAGACCCATTATCAGGTGGAGGGATAGCACACGCACTTATCAGTTCCTATATGCTTTACACAAAGATAAAAGAGCATGGTATATGCGACAAGGCATTGAAGGCGTATGAAAAGGAGTGGAACAGGTCCTATGGCAGGAATAACAACTGGGGATGGAGAGCCAAGATGATTTTAAGGGAACTTGACGATGATACCATAGAAAGGATTGTAGAATTTGGAATAAAAAACTATCACAGGAAGGTGATTGACGAGATAAAGGTGTATGATATAATAAAATCCCTTATCAGGGAGTATCCAGACCTGATGAAACTGGGTCTCAGACTATTGAGAGGCAGGTATGATTTATGAATTTATAAAACAGGCAGTTGAAAATAAGAAAAAACTTGTAGCTGCCCTGATTGACCCTGACACAGATACAGGCATTTCTCTGGAGGAGAGGGTAGAATGCATAAACAGGAGTAGGGTTGACCTTGTCTTTGTAGGAGGGAGCACCCTTTATAACAGGGATTTTGATGAGTTTGTGAAGAAGATAAAAGGTCTCACAGAGAACCCTGTGATAATATTTCCTGGTTCTGCACTACAGATTAGCAAGCATGCAGATGCAATATTGTTCCTATCATTGATAAGTGGCAGAAATCCACAGTATCTTATTGGTGAACATGTAAGGGCAGCACCAAGATTGAAAAAGATGGATGTTGAGGTTATCCCAACAGGATATATGCTGATTGAGTCTGGTTCAACCACCACGGTTGAATTTATCAGTAATACAAGGCCAATACCCAGGAATAAGAATGAGATTGCCCTTGCCCATGCCCTTGCTGGTGAGTTCCTTGGGATGAAACTCATATACATGGATGCTGGGAGTGGTGCTGATAATTCAATCCCTGCTGAGATGATAAGGGTGGTGAAAAACGGTATCACTGTCCCACTCATTATAGGTGGAGGAATAAGGTCAAAAGAGGATATTCAGGAGAAGTTCAGTGCTGGTGCAGACATTGTGGTGATAGGAAGTTTGCTTGAGAAAGAACCAGAGGCATTGAAGAGATGAAGGGTGTTATTCTTGCTGGTGGGCTTGGCACAAGACTCTATCCCCTGACAAAGATAACAAACAAGCACCTTTTACCTGTGTATAATAAGCCTATGATTTACTATCCATTACTTACGCTTGTTAAAGCGGGAATTGAAGATATTATGATTATCACAGGTGGGAATAATGCGGGAGATTTTTTAAGGCTTCTGGGTAATGGTAATGCCTTTGGTCTGAAAAATTTGCAGTACAGTTATCAGGAAAGGGAACTAGGTATTGCCCATGCCTTGAAGCTGGCAGAACACTTTGTTGAAAATGACCTGTGTATGGTGATACTTGGTGACAATATAGTTGAGGATGACCTTACCCCTGCTGTTAAGGAGTTTGAGAAGAAGGGGGAGGGTGCGAAGATTTTTCTCAAAGAGGTTGAAAATCCCTGTGATTATGGTGTTGCTGTTATGGAGGATAATAAAATTATTAAGATTATTGAAAAACCAGAAAGTCCTCCAACAAATTATGCCATAACGGGAATCTATATGTATGATAGTAAGGTTTTTCAGTTTATTGATTCTCTTAAACCCTCAAGCAGGGGTGAGTATGAGATTACAGATGTCAACAACCTGTATATTGAAAGGGGAGAACTTGAGTATGAAGTGCTTGATGGTTGGTGGGGGGATGCTGGTGCAAGTATTGATGCTCTACTTGAAACAAACATCTATGTTGCAGAGAAGATAAAGAGGAATCCAGAACACTGGTGGAATTTTCACCAGAAGAATAATGGGGATTGAGTTCAGGTCTTATGCCAAATTAAACCTTTACCTTGAGGTTCTTAATAAGAGGCCCGACGGGTATCACAACATATTAACAATATTCCAGATGATAGACCTTCATGATAAGATACACCTGAATTTTAATAACAGCGGAAGAATTACTGTCAAAACCACAAGGAAGGATGTTCCAGAAAATGAGGATAATCTTGTTTACATGGCAATAGAAAGGTTTCAGGAAAAGACAGGGTTGGAATTTGGGGCTGATGTGTTCATTGAGAAGAATATTCCTCCAGGTGGTGGACTTGGTGGAGGGAGTTCCAATGCAGTGGCAACCATCCTTGCATTAAATAAACACTTTAATTATCCACTTGACCATATTGGTCTTAAAGGGCTGGCAGACTCACTTGGTTCAGACACGGCCTTTTTTCTATACGGAGGCACGGTGCTTGCCCAGGGAAGGGGAGAGAAGATTATAGAGATTTTACCAACACCAGATATGTGGTTTATCCTCATCTGTCCTAACTTCAGTGTGAATACCGGGAAGGCATACGAAGAGGTGTCCAGAGCCTTGACAAAACCTGAAGGAGATGTTAATATCCTGACTGAAGCCTTAAAAGGAGAGGATATAGAAAGAATAGGGAGTAACCTTTTTAACCACTTCACAGCACTCCTTATGGATGAAAAGGAAGTGGTAGAGGTTTATACTAAATTAAAGAATAGCAATGGAGTGCGTGGGGTGAGTATAACAGGGAGCGGTTCATGTGTCTTTGCCCTGATTGATGAGCGGGATGCTGCAGGAAGGCTTCTCCCGCAATTTCAGGGAAATGGAGATTGCTGGATTTGCAGAAGCATTTCCAGCAGTGAGTATGTTAAACAGTTTAACAAAATGGAGGCTTGAGCATGGAGATTACTGAAGTAAAAATCACGCTGAGGGAGGAGCCCAAATTGAAGGCATTTGCAAATGTCATCTTTGACAACGAGTTTGTGGTTCGTGGCATCAAGGTTATTGAAGGGCAGAATGGGCTTTTCATAGCGATGCCTTCAAGAAGGGGTAAGGATGGACAGTTCAGGGACATCGCCCATCCAATCAACAATGAGATGAGGCAGAGACTTGAAAAGGCAGTGATTGATGAGTATCACAGGGTGCTGGAAGGAACAAGCTCGGAGGCTGTTGAGGAAACAAAGGATATTGAATAGCATACTTGGGGCGTAGCCAAGCGGCAAGGCACGGGATTTTGGATCCCGCATTCGGTGGTTCGAATCCACCCGCCCCAGATGAGAAGGAGCATATATGGATGACAAGGTGAAGGTTTTTGCAGGAACCTCTAATCCTGAATTGGCCAAAAAAATAGTTAAATACATGGGGATTAACCTGGGAGAAATCTTTGTTACCAGGTTCTCCGATGGTGAAATATTTGTTAAGATTCTTGAAAATGTCAGGGGTAAGGATGTATTTTTGATACAGTCAACCCATCCCCCAGCAGAGAATCTACTGGAACTCCTCATTATGATAGATGCAATGAAGAGGGCATCTGCACGCAGGATAACTGCGGTTATACCCTATTACGGGTATGGTAGACAGGACAAGAAGGATGAACCCCGTGTTCCCATTTCTGCAAAACTTGTTGCTGACCTGCTTTCAACTGCAGGGGCCCACAGGATACTTGCCCTTGACCTTCATGCTGAGCAGATACAGGGTTACTTCAATATACCTGTTGACCATCTCTATGCTGCACCTGTGATAAT
>QNDZ01000079.1 GCA_003646055.1 bacterium | reverse complement strand
TCCAAATGTTATGAACAGCAGGATGATGATTGAGGCATTCAAGGGTGGTGCTGGTGGGATTGTTTCAAAGACCATCTCAATGGAACCTGCAAGGGATAGAAGGCCCACAATCCGTAAAGGCGCGTGCAGGGGTCTGTACAATGCAGAGACCTGGTCAGAACTACCAAAGGAGAGGATGATTGAGGAACTTCTCAGGGTGAAAAAAGAAGCAGGCCCTCTTATAGTTTCCATTGGTTACACCCCTGAACAATTAAAGGAACTTGGTAAACTCATCCAGAGAGAGGTGGAGCCAGATGGGATAGAGTTCTCCACACACTATGTTGGAAGGTCTATTCAGCCACTCCTTGAATGTGCCAGTGCCTTGAGAAGTGCAGTTGACCTCCCCATCTGGATGAAGGTTTCTCCCACCGTGCTTGAGATAGAGGAACTTGCTGTGAAGGTTTCTCCATATGTGGATGGCTTTGTTGCTGTCAATTCCTTTGGCCCAGTTCTTGATTTTGATGTTGAAAATCCTGAACCACTCCTTGGTTCTGATTACGGTGCAGGGTGGCTTTCCGGTCCAGCAATCCAGCCCATTGCATTGAGGATTGTTTACCAGATTTCCACTGTCCAGGATAAACCTGTGATTGGAGTGGGTGGAATTGAGAAAGGAAAGGATGCTGTAAAGTTTATAATGGCAGGTGCCTCAGCAGTCCAGGTATGCACAGGTGCAATAAAAAAAGGACACAAAATCTACGGAAAGATTGCTTCAGAAATAGAGGAATTCCTTGATAAGCACGGGTATTCATCCATTGAAGATATAAAGGGCTTATATTCAAAAAGATTAAAACAGAGAAGGTTGTATGAAAAGACACCGGCTATGTGGATTGACAGTGAAAAATGCACTGGTTGTAAGGCATGCATAAACATGTGCATACATTCAGCCCTGTACATGGAGAAGGATAAGGCAAAGGTAAGGGATGAACTCTGTATAGGGTGTGGTTTCTGCATGGACTGGTGTGTATATGGGGCAATGGAACTAAGGGAGGAGGAATGAAGGAGCTACTGGAAAAAAGCAATGGACTTTTGGACTATTCAGCAGAGGTTCTCTCAGAGATAGTGAAAATACCATCATTCAGTGGGGATGAGGAAAGGGTCATCCAGAGGATAAAATCATTCCTTGATGAACTGGGAATCGAGAACTGGATTGATGGCCTTGGAAATCTGATTGCAAAAATTGGTAATGGTGAAAGAAGCATTGCATTTGACAGCCACATAGATGTGGTGGAACCAGGAGACCTGCACCAGTGGGAATTTGAACCATTCTCAGGTGAGATAAAGGAAGGGTATGTTCATGGAAGGGGGAGTGTTGACCAGAAGGGTGGGGCTGCATCAATGATTACTGCAGCAAGGATACTCAAGGAGATGGATTACAATGGGAAGTTTACAATATACTTCACCTTCACGGTTCAGGAGGAGGATTGTGATGGTATGTGCTGGCTCTGGATTATTGAAAAGGAAGAACTCAGGCCAGATTATGTCGTTCTAACAGAGCCAACAGACCTGAAATTAAACATAGGCCACAGAGGCAGGATGGAGATAGAGTTGCTCTTTAAGGGAAAATCAAGCCACGGTGCGATGCCTCATCTTGGTATCAATGCAATAGAGAAGGCTTCAAGGTCAGTCCTTCTTATACAGGAGTTGAATAAAAACCTGAAGGAAGACCCATTCCTTGGCAAGGGAACAATCACGCCCACCATGATAAAATCCACTTCTCCATCCCTGTGTGCGGTCCCAGACAGTTGCCTTGTCCATCTGGACAGGAGGCTCACCCATGGAGAGACCAGGGAGAGTGCAATTGAAGAATTGAGGAAGATTCTTCCAGAGGATACAGAGGTTATCATACCTGCTTATAAAAAGAAGGGGTACAGGGGTAATGTGTATGAACAGGAGAAGTACTTCCCCACATGGAAGACGGATGAAGAGCATCCTCTTGTTGTTGCCGGGAAAAAGGCCTACAGGGAACTCTTCGGGAAGACACCTGTGATTGATAAATGGATATTCTCAACAAATGGTGTTGCAATATCAGGGAGGCACAAGATTCCATGCATTGGTTTTGGACCAGGTGATGAAAGGATGGCTCATGCTCCCAATGAAAAACTTCCTGTTGAGCAGCTTGCCAGGGCAACTGCCTTCTATGCACACCTTCCACTTGCACTTGAAAAAACAGAGGAGGAAAGATGAAGATTTTCAGAGGTAGAAACTTCATAACCCTTGAGGATTATTCAAAACAGGAGATAGATTTCATCCTTGAAGTTTCAGGGTATCTTAAGATGAAATACATATTAGGTGAGGAGACACCGCTTCTCAAAGACAAAACACTCTTCATGATATTCTTTGAGCAATCAACAAGAACGAGAAACTCCCTTGAAGCAGGCATGACACAACTTGGTGGCCATGCCCATGACCTCACACCCAATAAGATGCAACTTTCACATGGAGAATCTGCAAAGGACACTGCGGTTGTCCTGTCAAGGATGGGTGAGGGTATTGCATGCAGGAATTGTTTCTATGGAACAGGGAACAAATATCTGAATGAACTTGCAAAGCATGCATCCATCCCTGTCATCTCCATGCAGGACGATGTTTATCATCCACTCCAGGCAATTGCCGACCTTCTCACAATAAGGGAGTACTTCGGGCAGAATCTTAAAGGCTTAAAGGTGGCAATCACATGGGCGTATGCAACGAGCCACGCAAAACCCCTCTCTGTTCCTCAGTCCCAGATACTCCTCTTTCCAAGGTATGGGATGGATGTTGTTGTTGCACATCCAGAAGAATTTCCACTCCAGAGGGATGTTGTTGATAGGGCAAAGCGATATGCAGAGGAAGGTGGAGGGAGTTTGAGTTTTGTAGGTGATATGAGAGAGGCAGTGAAGGATGCAGATATAATCATTCCAAAGAACTGGGGCGGTTTTGCATACTTTGACACATGGGAGGATTCAGAGGAGCAGTGGGAGATGATGAAGAACAACCTGGAAAAACACAAAGACTGGAGATGTGATACAGACATGCTGAAACTTGCAAAGAGACATGTGAAAATCATGCATGCACTCCCTGCTGACAGGGGGAATGAGGTTACAGATGAGGTGATAGATGGTGAGAGGTCAATTGTTTATGATGAGGCAGAAAACAGACTCCATACAGGGAAGGCGATTCTGGCGCTTACAATGGGAGGAAAGTGATTGCCTGAATACATCTGCAGTGAATGCGGAAAAAGGTATCCCATAGAACCCTTCCTTTATCTCTGTCCCGAATGCTCAAAGAAGCAAAAGGAGAACGAACCACTTCATGGTGTTCTGCTTGTTTCTCCAGATCAGGAACAATTTGAGAGATTCAGAAAAGTTGGAGATCCACTCTCCCTCCTTCCTGTGGAGAGGGAGCATTTCCCTGACATACCCGTTGGGAACACCCCACTGTTCCATTCAAAAAATCTATCTGAATACACGGGGTTCAAGAACCTTTACATAAAAAACGACACATTGAATCCAACAGGTTCATTGAAGGACAGGGCATCCTATCTTGTATCAGGGTTTGCCAGGAAGATGGGTATTGAGGAGATTATGCTTGCCTCAACAGGTAATGCAGCATCCTCAATGGCAGGAATTGGTGCATCTGCCGGTCAGAAAATCACAATCTTTGTTCCAGAGGACGCACCTGAGGCAAAACTTGTCCAGTGCAGGCAGTATGGAGCAGACGTAAAGGTTGTTCCAGGTGATTATGACCGTGCCTATTCCCTTGCACTTGAGTATGCAGATAAGCAAAGGGCACTTTCAAGGAACACGGCCCACAATCCACTCACAATTGATGGGAAAAAGACAGTATCCATTGAAATATTCCTCCAGATGGGAAGGATGCCTGAAAACGTCTTTGTTCCTGTTGGTGATGGGGTGATCATTGCTGGTGTTTACAGGGGATTTGAAGATGTTGTGAATGCCGGGCTTTCCAGCAGGATGCCGAAAATCTTTGGTGTTCAGGCAGAGGGTAGTGATGGAATATGCAGGATTTATGAAACAGGAAGTTTTGAATACAGAAAACCATCAACAATAGCAGATTCAATCAGTGTAGGTATCCCAAGGAATGGTTATCTTGCAGCAGGTTTTCTTAAAAAATATAAGGGTGAATGCATAAGGGTTAGTGATGATGAGATTTTGAAGGCTCAGATTATTCTATCACAAAAAACAGGTGTCTTTGCAGAGCCATCGGCTGCTGCCTCCCTTGCAGGATTTTTGAAGGTGAAGGAGAGAATTTCAGGGAACGAGTCTGTGGTACTCCTGATTACAGGGTCAGGGCTAAAGGATATAAAATCAGCAAAAAGGGCACTCGAAAGGTTTGGGTGAATCTATGTTTCTGATACTCCTTTGTTTTCTGAATGGTGAAAAACTTGTTTATGATGGATACTTTGGTCCATGGAAGGTCGGGGTTGCAGTGATGGAATTTATACCGGATGACTCCACAGGTGAGATTGTATCAACCCAGAGAACAACAGGATTTTTCAAAAGGGTCTTCTATGTTCATGATAAACAGACATCCATTGTCAGGCTGGAGGACCTGACCTCAATAAGGTTCAAAAAAAGAATCAGGGAGGGGAAATACTCTGCAGATATTGAGATTACATACACGGAAGATTCCATCATCTATTCAGATGGAAGACGCTTCTATGCAGGCAAGAGGTACTATGATATACTTTCAGCCATTTATAAAGCAAGGGAGATGGACTTCAATGTTGGGGACACATTGAAACTGCCTGTTCATACAGGCGGAAAACCAAAGGTGATGTTCATTCCTGTTGTTGATACCGTGAAGGTGAGTGTGCCATATGGTGTATTCAATGCCTATGTGCTTTCACCTGTTGTGAAGGGTGAGAAGGTCTTTGGGAGTGAAGGGGATTTGAAGATATTTCTTTCAAAGGATTCCTTAAAATTCCCTGTGCTCATTGAGACAAAACTCTTCTTTGGCAAACTCCTCTTCCGCTTGAAGGAAACACACCAGCCTGAAGAGAAGGATTAAAGATTAAGATGGCAGATTCTGTATTGACTTTAGAATAGATAGGTGTATCCTTTATTAATAAGGATAAAAATATGTGTGTGTTACTGTTCTCTTTACTGATGCCATGGGGTATGGTGAATGTTCAATCTCCTGAGAAGGAATTCTATGATAAGAAATGGGGCATTTGTTTTGAAGCATACACCGTCACTGAATCAAGTGTTGACCGTTTGGATCCTTACACTACAGTCTCTATAACATATGATAACATTATTCCAGTAAGTTTATTCTATTCCTGGAGAATACATCAGTTAGATCTTGATATTAAAGCAGGATTGGATAAGTGCGTCCTGACCTATTTTGAAGGGGACTATACTATAAAAGATAATATTTACGCCTTATTTCTGGGCGTTGGTAATAACCAACAGTTTTTAAAATTTATTTTTGGTAAGGGAAATGTAATAAATAATGGAGAAAAAGTTAGTCATAGTATACTTGGTGCAGAATTTTATTTCACCTTTATTGGACCAGGTGCCACAATAAACTTGATGACAGGGGGCAGAATGATAGAGTTTTATAAGCCCAATAATTATCATCTGGGAATTTTTTTACAGTTTCAGAATTTATTCCATTCTAAGGATAAAAAGTCAGATGAATCGTATCCCTACTATAGGATAGATTTTGAACCCTATTTTTATTCAGTAAACCCCTATTCGTCAAAAAAACCAATTGGCCAGCATATTCTTACTACCCTTTCCCTTGGAATTAAGTTCAATCCATCAAAAGTGGCTTTGCTGGATGATATACGGATATTTAAGGGCAATCTTGTTAATACAGGGAATATTGTGGGGATTACTGGAGGAGGATATGGGGTTCAAATGGTGTTCAGGTTTGATACTCCAGCCATATCTATATATTTTTCTCCTTCTGTATTTTGGGGAGATGGATATGAGTTGTATAGTGGGAACAGGATCTCAGCAAGGATAATGGTATGCCCAGGAAAATAGAATCTGCAATTTTAATAATCTTTTTAATCTCATGCACAAGAACAAGCTTTTCTGTTCTTTATGATACGTGTTGTGGAACTCCTTCAGGTGATATATATGTAGTTAGAAAGGAAAAAACATCTATTCAGGAATACAATGTATTCGGAGGCTATTATGAATCTAATTACAGTCGGTCTCCCGCAACCAGGACATCATTGATGCGTATGGATACAATCGGGGGCAAGGAAGAAGTTGCAATTGTTTATCCACAGGAAATACTCTGGTCAAGATTGGAAGACCTTAACATTTCTTCGAATAAGGAGTTTTATTCATTCTCTTACAGGGAAACATTGTATTTGCTTTCATTTCAGGATACTTCATGTCATGCTATAGTTGATTCTGCTACAAACCCCTTCTTTTTCCCTGATGGAGAAAGTCTGCTCTTTGAAAGGGGTACTGGTATTTATGTTTACAGAATCCGTGATGGGACGTCATCTGAATTCCTTGACAGTGCCAGTTTCCCTTCAATTGATAGTGCAGGTAAATATCTATGTTTTATGCGTGACACATTTTCCATTGTAATGGACCTGGAAACGGGGGTGGAGGTTTTCAAAGACACATCCATTCACTATCCGCGTATTTCTCCAGATGGTTCAAAGGTTATTGGATTGAGATTCTCCGGTGAACTGGCAATATTTGATAGAACCACAGGCAACTTAATTACCCAAATAAACCTCATAGGTGCATCTGCCTTGTGCCCATCACGTCCATCCTTTGTAGGAAATGACATGGTGGTTTATAGAGGATATTCAGCTGGATCAATATTAAAAGCAATATATCTTTTAAACCTTAATAACAAGCACACACACATTTTAGCAAAGGAATTTGTCACCTTCAACTGAACCCACAACAGAAACTCTTTTCACGACATTTCTAAACTGTAATCACTGATAAATAAAACATATTGACAGTTCAGGTGATAGGATTATATTTAATTGTCTCGTTAGCGGAATCTGGCCGTTAACGAAACAAAAGAGGACATTGAAAATAAAAGAAATATAAAATGGCGGTTAGAAATGCGAAACAGTTTGCTTGAAAAAAGAAAATACATTCTTGAGTCATTGGGAGGGCTTCCTGGTGTAAATGTGAAAAACAGAGAGTGGCTTTACATACTGGGAGAGGAAACACGTTATTCCATAATGATTGAAGGAACTTTTGTTAGTGAAGAGGAACTGGAAAAAGCGCTTGGTGGAAATTTGCCAGAAAAACGCAATGTTGAGGAAGCCATGAATTATTTCAGAACAGCAAGTT
>QNDZ01000078.1 GCA_003646055.1 bacterium | reverse complement strand
AGCGTGAAAACCTTCAAATACCCTGCCATCCATCTATATATCTTTGTATTCAGAACACCGGTTCTTTTACTCTCCTCCAAGTGCCTCCTCCAGTTTCTGTCTTTGATAAAGCAGATAATAAAGCCCCTCTTTCCTTAAAAGGTCCTCATGTTTCCCCTGTTCAACAATCTCTCCGTTGTCCATCACATATATCCAGTCTGATTCCTTTATTGCTGATATCCTGTGGCTTATTATGATCGTATTCCTCTCCCTGAAGTAGTCCTTCAGGTTCTCAAGTATTGCCTTTTCAGTGTGTGAATCCACTGAGGAAAGTGCATCATCAAGTATGAGAACAGGGGGATTTTTCAGGATTGCCCTTGCAATTGCAATCCTCTGCCTCTGACCGCCTGAGAGGTTCACCCCCTTCTCACCAAGGAGTGTATCATAACCATCAGGAAGTTCCATAATTTCATCGTGTATCTTTGCCATCCTTGCAGCCCACTCTATTTTCTCCATGTCTGGTTCTTCAATGCCGAATCCAATGTTTTCCCTTATGGTTTCAGAGAACAGGAATGTCTCCTGTGGAACAATTCCAATCAGGTTTCTCACAGCATCTGGATGGATTTCTTCAAGGGGAATACCATCAATGTAGATACCCTTTGAGGGATAGAATTTTAATATAAGGTTTACAAGGGTGCTTTTACCTGAACCTGTAAGTCCAACAATGGCTGTTTGTTTCCCTTGGAGGAACTCCATGTTTATATCCTTCAATGCAGGTGAACCATTGTATGAGAATGTGAGATTTTTCAGGACAATATTTCCCTTCAGGCCATCTTTCCTTCCCTCCTTAGGTATCACAGGCTTTTCCTTCATGATTCTCTCAACCCTCTTGAATGAGGCACTACCCCTCTGGAAGATGTTCACAACCCAGCCAAATGCAATCATGGGCCATATCATCAGGTCAAGGTAATTGAAGAATGCGACAAAGTCTCCAAGCGTGATTCTCCCTGTTATTACATCATAAGAGCCAAACCATAGAACCATACCCATTGACATGGATGCAAAGAGCCAGAGTGATGGGTCAAACATGGACATAAACCTCATAAGTTTTATCACCCTTGAGTAGTATTCAATGTTTGTCTTCTGGAAGGAATTTACAGCACCCTTTTCCTGATTGTATCCCTTTATTATCCTTATACCTGTGATGAACTCCCTCACCTTTTCAGTTAGGAGTGAGAAGCCCTCCTGCTGTTTTTCAAAGTAGTGATGCACCTTTTTACCAAGATAGTAGGTTATGAATGTTAGGGGTGGGGTTGGTATCAGTGCATAGAGCGTGAGTTGCCACCTTATCTTCACCATCATTGTGAGTGAGGCAATGGAGAGGAAAACAGCATCAACAGACGCTATCATACCAATTCCGAGTGCCATCCTTATAGCATCTATATCATTTGTTGCATGGGCCATAAGGTCACCAATCTTCTTCTTCATAAAGAAAGGAGGGTCCATCTCAATCAGGTGCCTGTAAAAATCCTCCCTCAAGTCCCTCTCAACAATCCTTGATGCACCAATAACAAAGAACCTCCACCAGAAACGGAAGAATGCAATGATGATAGCAAGGAACAGTATCAATCCAGCATAGTAAAGAAGGGATTTTGTGAATACACCTGATGCAAGGCTGTCCACTGCTGCCTTTATAATCCTTGGTATGATTATCTGTACCCAATCAACTATGATGAGAACAATAATCCCTGCAAGGATTCTCTTCCACATTGGTTTTATCAATCTTAAAAGACCGAAAATGTCCCGCATGAATAAGAGGATATACAGAAGACCTGTTAAGTCAATACATTTTTGTTTGACAGGGATATGAAATTCCATTAAATATATAGAAAAAAAGAGGCTGTATGGAGTTCGAAAGAATTTTAAAGGTTGTTCAGGAGATAATAAATAAGGAAGGAGAAAGAGAAGAGAAACTGAAAAGAATAACAAAACTTCTCAAAGAAGAAGTTCCCCATTATGACTGGGTTGGATTTTATCTTGTTGGGGATGAACCAGGGATGCTTTATCTTGGTCCTTTCACAGGTGCACCAACAGAGCATGTGAAGATACCATTTGGTAAGGGAATATGCGGTCAGGCAGCAGAGAGAGAGATGACCTTCATTGTTCAGGATGTATCAAAGGAAACAAACTATCTTTCATGCAGTCCTGATGTAAAATCAGAGATTGTGGTTCCCATTATGAAGGGTGAAGAGGTGATAGGTGAGATTGATATTGATTCCCATCAGATTTCACCCTTCACTGACAGGGACAGGGAATTCCTTGAAAGGATTGCAGAACTTGTAGCAACCCTTTTTTAATCAAGCCTTGACAATGAACACAGGGATTTTATATTTAAGCAAAAAAGGAGGCGGTATAAGTGGCTGTGAAGATCAGGTTGAGAAGAGCAGGAAGGAAAGGCTTGCCATTTTTCCAGATTATCGTTGCTGATTCTCGTGCCCCAAGGGATGGCAGGTTTATTGAGAAACTGGGCTGGTATGACCCGAGAAAGGATATTTTTGAACTCAACACAGAGAAACTTGAAGAATGGATCGGTAAAGGAGCAATAATGAGTGACAGGGTGAAGGTTCTGTACAGGCTTAAAAAACAAAAGGAAACTTCAAAAGGAGGTGAGAAAGAATGAAGGAACTGATTGAACACATTGCAAAGGCACTGGTTGACTATCCTGACGAGGTTGAGGTAAGGGAGATTGCTGGTGAGAGAACCATTGTTTACGAACTCAAGGTTGGTGAAGGAGACATAGGTAAAATCATCGGAAAGGGTGGAAAGACCGCAAAGGCCATAAGGACCATAGTTACAGCCGCTTCCATGAAGACAGGAAAGAGGGCTGTGCTTGAGATTTTAGAGCCCGCTTCCTAAATGCGTATCAATATCCTCACTATTTTTCCGGAGATGTTCTCGGGTTTTATCTCCGTGGGAATAGTGGGGAGGGCTGTATCAAATGGTTTTGTTGAATTTAAATTCGTAAACATACGGGATTTCGCTACAGACCATTATGGGTCTGTGGACGATTATCCCTATGGTGGGGGGAGCGGGATGGTGATGAGGGTTGATGTTGTGCACAGGGCCCTGTCATCCATAGATGAACCTGGTTACAGGGTTCTTACATCACCAAAGGGTGAGGTTTTTAATCAGAAAATAGCAGAGGAGTTGAAGGAGAAGGATACCCTTACCTTTATATGCGGAAGGTACAAGGGGATTGATGCAAGGATAGAGGCCTTTGTGGACAGGGTTTTGTCCACGGGTGATTTTATCCTATCTGGTGGTGAGGTAGCGGCTATGACTATGGTGGATGCAATTGTGCGGCTTTTACCGGGGGTGGTGGGAAAAGAGGATTCAGTGAACACAGATTCCTTTGTCTCAGGGCTACTTGAACCGCCCCTGTTCACAAGACCAAGGGAGTATATGGGGATGAAGGTTCCAGAGGTTTTGCTCTCGGGAAACCATGAGAGCATAAGGAGGTGGAGGATAAGAGAAGCCCTGAGAATCACCATGGAGAGAAGGCCAGAACTTCTTGATAAACTTGAGATGGACGATGAAATGAAAAGGATGTTAACCGATTTAAAGAAGGAGAAGGGAGATGAAGGAGATTAAAATGCTGGAGCAGGAACAGTTAAAGCAGGACGTACCCGAGTTCAGACCAGGTGACACTGTCCGTGTCCATTACAGGATTGAGGAGGGTGGAAAAACAAGGATACAGAGGTTTGAAGGGACAGTGATTAAAAGGTCTGGAACAGGGATAAAGGAGACTTTTACAGTAAGGAAAATCTCCCAGGGGATAGGCGTTGAAAGAATATTCCCTGTCCACTCACCCAATGTTTCAAAGATTGAGGTTCTGAGAAAAGGAAGGGTGAGAAGGGCAAAACTCTACTACCTGAGAGAAAGAAAGGGCAAGGCTGCAAGGATTAAAGAGAAGAAATGATTGATATTGACTACTGGACAAAGGGTGTGGGCTTCCTCTGTGGAATTGACGAGGTGGGGAGGGGGCCCCTTGCAGGTCCAGTGGTCGCAGCATCTGTTATTCTCCCGGAAGGATGCCATATAGAAGGAATAAAAGATTCAAAAAAACTTTCTCCTGAAAGGAGGGAGGAACTTTTTGGGAAGATTTTGAATAAGGCAATATCCATTGGTCTTGGTATTGTTGAACCCATCCTGATTGACAGAATAAATATACTTCAGGCAACCTATGAGGCAATGAGAAGGGCAATCCTCTCAATGAGGGTCTTTCCTGAGTATGTTATTGTTGATGGTAGACCTATCCCTGGTCTTCCACTTCCACAAGAGGGCATTGTAAAGGGTGATTCTCTATCCATCTCAATTGGTGCTGCCTCCATTGTTGCAAAGGTTGTGCGTGACAGAATCATGGAGATGTATGACCTTATATTCCCCCAGTACGGTTTTGCGAGGAACAAGGGCTATGGAACCAAAGAACATATAGAGGCGCTTTTCAGGTATGGTCCATGCCCCATACACAGGAGGTCATTCAGACCTGTCTCCGAAATATCGTGATATTGGTGAAAAAACTGCGGTTGATTTTCTTTTGAAAAAAGGGTATAAAATACTTGAAAAAAATTTTAGATTTGGTAAACTCGAGGTAGATATAATTGCATTGAAAAACGATACGATAGTCTTTGTTGAGGTGAAACGAAGAGAAAAGAGTGATTTTGGCAGTCCAGAAGAGTTTGTTGATGCGAGAAAGCAAAGGAGGGTTATGAAGGTTGCAAAGTTTTATATGTCAAGGAATGGTCTATTTGATACCCACCATGTGAGGTTTGATGTAATTTCAATCACAGGTGAAGAAATTCTTCATATTGAAGGGGCGTACAGGGAACATTAAACAAGGAGGTGCAATAGGAGAAGTGTTATGGTTTTGTTTGTTTTGTGGATTAAGGTGGAAAAGAAAAAAGGAAAGGAGGTAAGATGAAGAAGTATCTAATCCTACTCATGGTGGTTTCACTGGTTGCATTTGGTCAGTTGAATCTCCAGAGTTTCAGAAGACAGGCCACCTATGTGATTTATGACGACCTTGACAATGCCCTTATGCCAGAGGCACTCTTTGGTATTGAAGGGTGGAGGGTTTACACGAATCTTTCAAACCTTTCCTCTGGAACAGAAGAGCTCATGAACAATGCCTCTGATAACACGTATGTTTTTGGTATTGTTACCCCGGAAATCGCACCAGGTATGAAGATGGTGGTGATGTATGGAAACACAAAGAATGAATCAGATTTATTCAATTCCAATGAGACCAATATCTTCAGGGACATTGACCATGATGGAACATTTGACTTCAGAAACAGGGTTTATGAGCTTGATGATGCGAACACGGTAACAAAGGAGAACAGAACAATCTTCATGCTTTCAAAAGACCT
The DNA here is from genome assembly GCA_003646055.1 of bacterium. Taxonomy (GTDB): domain Bacteria; phylum Hydrothermota; class UBA3072; order UBA3072; family B12-G15; genus B12-G15. The sequence goes on along the minus strand of QNDZ01000078.1, from coordinate 2,138 downwards.
TGGCGGTGGAATAGTCTCTTTTGAGTACCAGAGAACATCCTTATTGGACTATTCAGAATCAAAGGACTCAACAAAGGTAGAATATTATAATCTTCCTGCTGGTGACCAGAGCATGGACTCTGTTGTATGGGAGACTGAGGCTGATGAGTGGGGATATCCTTCCAACAATTTCGGTTTGACCTACACCATGAAGGACCTGAATGGGTATAATGTGGGTATTGGTGCAGGAATTGGTTTTGAGAAGAATATAAACAGCGAAGTGGGTGATGGGTATCACTTCTATGATGCCCAGTATGGAAATCCAACCCTCTACGACGACAGGATGGATACATTCCAGTACAGGGATGAGTATAATCTCCCAGTTTTCAACATGAACCTTGGTGTTCACGCATATAAGGAAGACAATGGAAATGTTACGGAATACACTGGAGGGTTCGGTTTTGGAACAGGTTCAGCCGATTATGATAGCCTTGATAGAGATTGGTTTAGAACCCAGCAGACGAATGGCTCAGGTAATGTGGAGGTGTACTCACTGGATTCCTATGTCTCTGACACTGCAGCCATTTCCTATAAGAACTATTATATCTATGCTGGTGGAAGATGGGTGAGAAAACTCAATGACAATCTTTACTTTGGTATGGGATTGGATGTAAGCTACAGCAATTCCACTTATGGTTATTCAGGTGTATGGGTATCAAGGGACTATGAAACATTTGATGACGGGGATAATGAGGTGAATGACTACGATGATTACACATCCCAAACCACATCATGGTTGGAGTATACAAGGGAAGAGGTTTACAGAAACTTTGTAATAACTGCTCCTGTTGGTGTTGAACTTGCTATCACGAAAAACAAAAACTGGTTTATCAGGTTTGGCGCAGAGGCCAGAAAGTCTTTCTATACAACTGTTTCTAAATTTAACCCCACTGACTATGAATATCCTGTAACGATAGTCCACCACAATGATGGAACAGTTGACACCACCATAGTTGATGAATATACCATATACGGATACAGGGATACGGATTACTCAGAAAACACCACCACAAATTTTGCATACGGACTTGGATGGCATCCAAATGAGAATATATCCATTGACTTCATCTATATGTTTGCCCCTGGTGGCTCCATACTTGACCTTGCATCCATAAGGGCATTGAGGCTTTCAGCCACAATCAAGATAAAATAAGGAGGTGAACATGCGCAAAAAACTTGTATTCTTGCTCCCTGTACTTTTGTTATTGGTTCTATCAGTGTCATGTGCAAGAAAAGACCTTTCCCCATATGAGGCTGATACGAGTCATGAAGCTGCAGATATGAGTACTGCTGTATTGAACCTTGATGTTTCTGGCAGGCTTATAGACAACAATCTCGCTGTTGGTACTGACCCTGAAGACCAAACATCATGGATAACCATCATGTTTTCAAACAACATGGAAGGCGGGAATGTGGATGTCCATGTTTATGAATACACCACATCAGGGATTGATGACGAGGTTGAATTTACAAAGGAATGGGACCATGGTACGTTTGGTTCAGTGCTCCTTCTCAAACCAGCAGATGACCTTGATTACAACCAGAACTATGTATTGAAGATTAATGCAAGTGGAACATCTGATAGATATGGTAAGAAACTTGATAAGGATGGGGACGAGGTTGGTGGAGAGACTCCAGATGACGACTATCTCTTCTATTTTGCCACAAGGAAGTCCGATGGCTCAAATGGTGATGCAATTCCATGGATAGAGGACACACTGACACCTGTGGTTACCAGCGGTGTTAGCGCCACAGATGGTAGCAGTCTTTATGGAACTCACTACTTTGATTTCAGTATCTGCATCAAGGTTGAGGACCGTACATACAACAGTGGTGGAACAATTGTATACGATGATATTGATGACAACACTGTGAACGAGAACACGGTGAAGGTTCTGGATTACTATACAGGGCAGGAGGTTAAGGGTAGTGTTTCATACAACAAGGACAATGTTTCACCACTATACAGATATGTTATCTTTGAACCAGACGATCAATTCCAGCCGAATCATATGTATATACTGAGGCTTTATGCAGGGATTACAGATGAAGAGGGAAATAAACTTTATGAGACCGCTCCATACGTTGATTATATTTTT
>QNDZ01000077.1 GCA_003646055.1 bacterium | reverse complement strand
GGTTGTATTCTTTCTGAGGATTGTGTAGCGAAACTGAGGGAGTTGAAGAAGGGGCGTGAAAAACCATTTGCTGTTTTTGTGCCAGATGTAGATTCTGCTAAGGAACTTGTGGAGGAATTCCCCAATTATATTAACAGCCTCATTAAAAAACACTGGCCTGGTGGGCTTACACTTATATTCAGAGCAAAGAAGGGGTTGCCACCAGGGGTTGTTTCAGGCGAAGGTAAAATAGGGATAAGGATACCAGATTTTCCTCCACTGATTGAGGCAATGAAAAGAGTTGGTTCTCCTGTGATAAACACATCTGCAAACTTCCCTGGTGAGGTGCCGCCTGTTTCTCATAAAGATGTAAGGGTTCCACTTGAATTGATGTTGAAGGGAGATTCAAAAGGTGGAATACCATCAACTGTTGTGGATGTATCAGGTGAAAGACCCGTGATTATCAGGATGGGTGCTGTTAAGGTGTTTGAGATTGAAGCAATCACAGGCAAAACCATTTTACTCTCAGAAGGGAATGTCCTGAACATTCTGTATGTATGCTCTGGTAATACATGCAGAAGTCCCATGGCTCAGTATCATCTTTCATACTGTGCAAGAGACCTTCCATTGTTCATCAGGTCATGCGGAACACTGGGGTTTTCAGGTTCACCTGCCACAGAGAATGCCATAAAAGTTATGGAGGAGATAGGTGTCAATCTTACTGCCCATAGAAGCACACCCATATCAAGGGAACTTATTCAATGGGCAGATTTGATCCTCCCTATGGAGCCTGTTCACAGAGAGGAAGTTCTCTCTCTTGGAGCAAATCCATATACAATACTGCCTTTTTATGAAATTATTGACCTTGAAAAGATCCCTGACCCCATTGGTAAAGATATTGAATTTTACAGAGAGGTCAGGGATTTAATTGTGAAAGGGAATAGATGGCTTGAAAAACATTTAAGGGAAAGGTTTAATCCCTGAGAAGTTCCAGTATCTCTTTCTCCATATTTTTCAATATCTCCTGACTGAACCCGACATGCCTTGAAACTATTTCCCCTTTTTTGTTTATAAGGTAGGTTGTGGGGATTGCTCTGATTGCAAACCTCTGTGCAATCTCCCTTGTTCCCTGGAGTATAGGATATGTAACACCAATACTCTTTGCGGCATTTATCAGGTTATTGGGATTGTTTTCAAGACCAATACCAAGCACAATCAGACCTTCATCCCTGTATTCTTCATAGAGTTTATTAAAATATGGCATGGATATTCTGCATGGACCACACCATGATGCCCAGAAATCAAGCAGAACGACCTTTCCACGGTAGTCACTCAACCTGTATGTTTTCCCATCAAGACCATTCAATGTAAAGTCAATACCAGAGTCCTCTACCCTTGTGGATGAAGTTTTTTTATTATTGTTTTCACTGGATTTGTTGCATCCAGAAAACACGATAATTCCTGCAAGCAGAATCAATAGAAGTTTCCTCATTTTACCTCCTTTAGAGCCTGATTTACTGCGATGAGAACCGGGTCCCACACAGGTGCAAAGGGTGGAGAATAGGCAAGGTCTATACCCGCCATATCCATAAGGTTCATTTTTCCCTTTATTGCAGTGGCAAAAATATTTACCCTTTCAACACCCCTTCCCATAAGTTGAGCACCCACCAATTCTCCATTCTCCTTGAACACCACCTTGACCACAATTTTATCACTTTCAGGCATATAATGTGCTTTATTAAGGGAAGATATAGTAACGCTCTTCACCTTTATTCCCAGGAGATCTGCCTGTGTTTCAGTAAGGCCAGTGACTGCCATGTCAAACCACCTTGTCCTGAAAATGCCTGTTCCTGAAATACCTGAGAATACAAGTTCTCCACCAGCAGCATTGTCACCAGCAACCTTGCCTGTTTTATTGGCAGTTGTTCCGAGTGGAATGTAGACATCCCTTCCTGAGACAATATGTTTCACCTGGATACAGTCGCCTGCTGCATATATACTGAACTGGTTTGTCTTCATCCTGCTATCCACTTTTATTCCACCTGTACTACCTGTCTCAATTCTTGCTGACTGAACAAGTTCAGTTCTTGGCTTTATTCCAATAGATACAAGAGCAAGGTCAAAATCAATTCTTCCCTTATCAGTGTAAAGTATCTTCCTATCAATACCCTGAACTGTTTCACCAGTCCGTACAGTTATACCTGCCTCTTCCAGTTTCTTTCTTGCATTCTCAGCCATATCCCTGTCAAATTGCGGAAGTATCCGGGGTAGTTTTTCAATCAGGGTTACGTTCATTCCAATGGTGTTGAACGCATCAGCCATCTCCATACCTATATAGCCTCCTCCAACAACAACTGCATTTCTGGGTGAGTTATGTTTAATAAAGTCTTTCAGATTCTGGGCATCTTCAAGGGTTCTCAGATAAAAGATATTCTCTCCCTGAATATTGGAGATTTTCACGGTTTCTGCTCCAGATGCTATCACAAGTCTGTCAAAGTGTTCAATGCGTGTTTCTCTTTCTTTCGTATCCCTGACAACAACCTGTTTCCTGTGGGGTTTTATTTCAATCACCCTGTGATATCTGTGGAATTCTATGCCCTTTTTCTTTATCTGTTCGTCTGAAAGTGCAACAAGATGGTCAATCGTCTTAACCTCGTCTGAGATGAAGTAAGGTATGCCACATAACCCGAAGGTCAGGAAACGTCCCTCTTCATACACAACGACATCAGCAGAAGGGTTTGTTCTCTTTGCCCTTGCAGCGGCCGACATTCCTGCTGCACCACCACCTATAACGATTATCCTCATTTAATACCCAGCAATCTGTCAATCATTGGTTTGTTAAAACCAACCACTGGCCTGTTATTTATTAAAAGCACAGGTACACCTGTCTGGCCTGTCATCCGCACCAAGTCCCTTGCAGCAGATGGATTCCTCTGGACATTCACCTCTTTGAATGGAATTTTATGTGCCTTCAGGTACTCCTTTGTCATTCTGCACCATGGACATGATGAGGTTGTAAATATAACCACCTTTGGTGTCCTTTTCTTCTCCATTCAACCTCCCAGTTCCTCTTCAAGGAGTTTTGCAGCAAGAGCACCATCTCCTACAGCAGTTGCAACCTGTCTCAACATGGTTGTCCTCACATCCCCAGCAGCATAGACACCCGGGATGGAAGTCTTTAATTTTTCATCTGTCTTTATAAACCCATATTCATCCATCTCAACCTTACCCTTGAGAAATTCTGTGTTGGGTTTGAGACCAACATATACGAATGCGCCATCAGCAGGAATCAGGAATTCTTCGCCAGTTTCCCTGTTCTTAACCCTAACACCTGTGAGTTTTTCTTCTCCTTCAAATGCAGTTACCTGGTGATTCAAAAGGAATTCCACATTGTCAAGAGCCCTTACTCTCTCCTGAAGCACCTTTTCTGCTGTCATATGTGGCAGGAACTCTACAAAGGTTATCTTCTTTGCAAATTTCTTCAGGTATATGCCTTCCTGTATTCCGGAGTTGCCACATCCAATAACAACCACCTCTTTATCCTGAAAGAATGGGGCATCACATGTTGCACAGTATGAAATACCTTTACCCCTGAACTTCTGTTCTCCGGGGACATTAAGGGATCTGGGTGATGTTCCTGTTGCAATGATTATTCCCCTTCCTGTATACTCACTGTCGGAAGTTTTTATAACCTTTGGATTTGACAGGAAGTCAACATCCAAAACCTCTTCAAGAGCAATATCCACGCCAAAATTCACTGCCTGTTTTTCCATTCTTGATGTAAGTTCTTCACCGCCTATACCCTCCGGGAATCCAGGATAGTTCTCTATTTTGTCTGTTGTTGCTGCAAGCCCTCCAGGAACAAGTTTCTCCAGGATAAGGGTTGAGAGTTTTGCCCTGGCAAGGTATATGGCAGCAGTTAGACCAGCAGGTCCTGCACCAATAACAATGGCATCGTATTCTCTTTTTGAGGATTTCTGTGTGGATGGTCCAAATATCAGTTCCATTTTACCCCTCCTTCAATGCCTCAAGGATTTCATTGAGGAACTGATTCTCTGGAAGAGCCCCTTCAAAGTATCTATCCTCATTTATAACGACCCTTGGAACAGCATACACATTGTATCTCTGGGAGAGTTCCGGGAATTCATTTGCCTCAATCATGTCTCCCTTTATGTTTTCATTCGCCATAGCAAATTTGTGGGCGATTCTTACTGCGGTTGGGCAGTACGGGCAAGAAGTGGTAACAAAGACCTTAAGGTGGACTGGCTTGTTTATGTCCTTGAGTGTGTTTATGGTTTCTTCTTTAAGGTCTGGTTTACCCTCACCCACATCCATTATGTCCTCAATCAAAGAGGAGAACTCATAACCTGCAGGGATACCGTAGAACTTTATTCCGTAATCCTTCTCTCCCTCAATCACAGTTGCTGGAAACATCTCAATCCCGTATTTCTCAACCATATCCTTATCTGTGTCAAAGTTGTAGATATAAAGGGTTATAAGGTCATGAAGTTCTTCAACCTCTTTAAGAATTTCCATGGTTTCCTTACAATACATACACTCATTGCTTTCACTTGTGAAGTGGATAATCTTCACAGGGTTTTTGATGTGTTTTGAAAACTCGCTGGTTAGATACTTTCTGTCTTCTTCTTTTAAAAGTCCCATTACTAAACCTCCTTGTAGTTCAGTTTGTTTCTTAAAAACTCCAGAAGTTCCTTCTTTTTGGCATAAAAAACACACTTGTTGCCAAGAAGTTCCTGACAGAGTTCAATAACCTCTCTATATGTTTCATAGAGATTTTTACACCTGTCACACTCATTCAGATGTTTCTCTATGCACTGGCAGACCTCCTCTGCCAGTTCCCTCTCCATGTATTCTCCTAAAAGTTCAACCATCTCTCTGCAACCCATCACTTATATAGACCAGGAAAATGGGGAATGGTTACAGAGAATTTCTAAGACAGTATCTCTTCAAAGAGTTTGATGTATCTGGTAGCAACAATTTTTATATCAAAGTATTTCAAAACAAGAGACCTGCCTCTTTGAGAGAAGGCTTTCCTCAAATCAGGTTCACTCAATAATTTTTTCAATCCATAATAGATACTTTCAGGTTCAGGTGTTACAACAATTCCAGCCCTTTCCCTTTCAACCTCCTTATAAATGCCAACCTTATTGGTTGTTAAAACAGGCACACCCGCAGCCATTGCCTCAACCAAAGCCATACCAAAATTTTCAGAATAGGAAGGAAGTACAAAGATGTCAGAAGCCTTTAAAAGGGAGAATTTCATAGAGCCTGTTAAAAATCCTGTAAAGGTTACTCTGTCTTCAATGTTTTCCTTTTTTATCCAGCATTGCATTTTTCTCTTATAGCCCTCCTCACCATCACCAGCAAGGACAAGATGAACATGGGGGAACTCCTTTGATAGTTTTGCAAAAGCCAGTATAAGGTTATTCAGGCCTTTTGTCCAGACGAACCTTCCTATAAATGTGATAAGAAATTTATCCTCCAGTTTATCAAAGTTTTTGTGTATGTTTGAAGATGCCTCTTTTATTAATGAATTAATGTTTAACCCATTTGGAATAACAGGGGTTTTGGATTTCAGTTTAATATGTTTTAATGTATCTTCTCTTTCAAACTCACTTGTAAATACTATTGCCCGTGCCTGATTCAAAGGTTTTTCTATAAGAATTTTATAATACGGATACTTTTTCCACAATTTGCTTCTAAAGGTTCTTCTCTGAAGCATGCCTCTGGGTATAAAGATAAATGGTACATTGTTCCCTGTACATACTGACATAGCAGTATAGGTGGAATACTCCCAGGTTGAAGAGATAATAACAAGGTTGAATAACTGAACGGTATTTTTAAGGTGGATTCTGAGCCCTGGCGAATAACCATAGGAGCCGGATAATGGAGAGATGGGGAAATATTTTACAGGTACTCCATCCACTATTCTTTCCATATACATGTTATCCTTCTGAAATAGGGTGGTTGTATAGACCTGGATATTTAGCCCCTGCTTCTTCAATTCTTTAAGGAGTAAATGTAGAGAATGGACAGGACCACCATACTTGAATCCAGGCCAGTACGCAGGTGTCACTACCCCCACCCGCAGGTACCGAGCGTTCACAAGTTCACAACTCACTTTTTAATTTTCTCTTGATTTTATTTACAAATTGAGCGATTTCTCCCGCATTCTTAAGTTCAGTATCAACCCTCTTAACAGCCATAGATACACCTGTTTTGAACCTGTAACCTAAAAGGTCTGCTATCTCCTTTGTAGTAAGCAAGGTGTAGTTAAAAAGGAAATAGGCCAATAACTTTTTTATAAGGGTAGATTCAAAACTTCTGCTATTTATCTGGCTTAATTCCTTTTTATCAAATTCACTTAAAACAGTATCAATAACCTTTGAATAGGGAATGTTGCCTCTTATGATTTTCTGATATTTTCTCTCTTCCTGTGTAGTTTTTCTTCTTTCATATTTTCCGAAAGCCCTTCTGGCAAAGGATTTATTCCCATAAAATTTTGCACCATTGAAGCCCAAAGGCTTGATTTTTTCTTCAACTTCAAGTGGTTCATGAAGAAATTCAAGATACGATTTAACACTTCCATCAAAATAGTCAAGTACTGTCTCAACATTAATCCATTTGTACTTTGAAGGATTGATGTAGGCATGAATACTGCTCCATGGATATTCCTCTGGATTTTTTGAAAGTCCTGCCCTCACAGGGTTTAAGTGGATATACCGCGTAAGTTCAAGTAAATAAGAATTTTTGTCCACAATAATTGAGGTGAAACCCTTCTGGAAAAGGGGGCCTGCTTTCCCTCTTATTCTGTTTATTTTTTGAGAAAAGGCGGATTGTAAAGACCCAATAAAAAGCGAGACTTCACCTGTAGGGGTATGAAAAAAGAGATGATAGTGATTCCCCATAAGGCAATAGGCAAATAAATCTATACTGTATGTATTGGTTTTTTTCTCCAGTAAGTCAAGGAATATAAGATATTCCCTCTTTGTTTTAAAAAGAGGAAGCGATTGAGTTGAATGATTCATTACATGCAGATATGCACCAGGATAAACAACACGGGGGCCTTTACCCATAAATAGAGTATAACAGAAAAATTGGTTAATTGCAAGTTGTGAACTTGTGAACGCTCGGTACCCAGGTAGGGGGTTGACACAATTTATTTTTCAGGGAAAATACGGGTATACATGAAGGAGGTGAAGATGAAAAGGATAGGGATAAGAAGGGAAACAAAGTCTGTATGGGAGAAGAGGGTTCCACTCATACCAGAAGATGTAAGGGAACTCAAAGAAAAATATGGGATTGAAACCGTGATTCAGCCTTCGGACATAAGGATTTTCCCAGATGAGGCTTTCATAGAGGCGGGTGCTGTTGTATCAGAAAAACTTGATGCTCCATTTATCTTCGGTGTAAAAGAGATGCCTGTTGATTTCTTTGAAGAGGGTAAGACTTATATTTTCTTTTCCCACACGATAAAGGCACAGGAATACAACATGCCCATGTTGAAGAGAATGATTGAACTAAAAACCACATTGATTGACTATGAGAGGATAGTTGATGATAAT
>QNDZ01000076.1 GCA_003646055.1 bacterium | reverse complement strand
TTCCTGGAGAGAATAAAGTTTTTCTTCTTTCTCCTGGGAGGAAGAACAGAGCCCCACCAGAACAAACTTTTCCTTCTCCTCATCCCTGACCCTGTACATACTATGATGATAAACTTTATAGGGGAAAAATCAAGGGTGAATTTTGTAAGTGAACCTTTTTAAAACTTGAGCATCAACACTGTTGACAAAATCAATAAGTTACATTAAAATCCTCCCATGAAAGTAGCCCTTGTTCATGATTATCTTAATCAGTACGGAGGCGCAGAGAGGGTTCTGGAGTGTTTTCTGGATATCTTTCCTGATGCTGATGTTTATACCTTGCTCTATGACAGGAGTAAACTATCAGATAAACTGAAAGAGATAAAACCAGTTATATCTTTTCTCCAAAAATTACCCTTCTCAAAAAAACTCTATGAGAGATACCTCCCTTTCTATCCTCTTGCAATTGAGGGGTTTAATCTGCTTGACTACGATATAGTTCTTTCTGATTCAAGCGCATGGACAAAGGGAGTTTTCACACATGAAAGTACCCTGCATATATGCTATTGCCACAACCCCATGAGATTTGCTTATGAAAACTTTCATGATTTCACTGTTGGGGAAAGCAGGAATAAACTGGAAAAGGGTATTTTGAGACTTCTCATTAACTACTTCAGAATGTGGGATTACTCAGCAGCACAGAGGGTGGATTATTTTATAGCAATATCCCAACACATAAGAAGGAGAATTAAAAAGTACTACGGAAGGGATTCTGTTGTTATATATCCTCCAGTTGACACGGATTTCTTTTACCCATCCGAGCGTAAGAAAGAGGATTACTTCCTTGTGGTCGGAAGGTTCAAGGAGTACAAGAGGTTTGACATAGCCATTGAGGCATTTAACCGCCTTGGTATTCCACTAATTGTAATTGGCGAAGGCCCCTTAAAGGGAAAATTCATGAGGATGGCCGGGAAGAACATACATTTTACAGAGAGAGTTGACGATGTAACACTCCGTGCGTATTACCAGAATGCACAGGCACTCATCTTTACTCCCCTTGAAGACTTTGGTATTGTTCCTCTGGAGGCTCAGGCTTGTGGAACACCAGTTATTGCATATAATAAAGGAGGAGCAAGAGAAACTGTTATAGAAGGGAAAACAGGCCTATTTTTTGAGGAGCAAACCCCTGAATCACTGATTGATGCAGTGAAAAGATTTAGAGGTATGAGGTTCAATAAGATGAATATGGTGTTGAATGCAAGACGATTCAACAGGGAGCGATTCAAAAAGGAGATAAAGGAATTTGTGATTGAGAAATACAGGGAGTTTAAGAATGCTTGACCCATTCAAACTGCTGGGTGTGGACAAGGATGCATCACCAGAAGAAATAAAAAGGGCATATTACAAACTGGCAAAGAAGTACCATCCAGACCATTTGCCAGAAGGTGTTAAGGAAACCTACATTGAACATTTTCTCAGGTTGACCTGGGCCTACAAACTATTGATTGATAAAAAGAGAAGAGAATCATACCTCAGGGATATTGCACTTGGAGAATTTGAACACGAAGTAGAAAAACAGAGGCGTGAGGCAAGAGAAAAACTTTTCAAAGAGGGGCTGATAATCATAAGGAATAATCCTGTGAGGGCTGAGAAGTATCTGAAGATGGCCTATATGCTTGATAAAACAAACCCATTGTTCATGAGTTACTATGGATTGGTTCTTGTGTTCCTCAACAAGGTGAAGGATGGGGTTGAACTTATGGAGAAGGCATTGCAAAAGGACAATAACATCATTGAACTCCATTTGAATCTTGCAGAGGGGCTGATTTCAGCTGGAAGAATAAAAGAGGCAAAAGGATATTTGAAAAGGGCATCAAGAATTGACAGGAAAAACTCAAGACTCTTGAAACTATTAGAAAAAATGAAAAGGAGGTAATATGGAGATGGAGGGTAATGTCTATATTACCAGATTGAGTGAGTCAACCGCACGGGTGAAGGGATGCATTGCAGGTGGTGTGGTAGGGGTTGATGGAATTGCAATAGCTGAATTCAAGGGAGAGGACGACTTTGATACAACCATAGCCTCTGCTGAACTTGCTTCTATTATCGCAGACTCCAGAAGAATAATTGAAGACCTTAAAGGTGGAACATTCCAGGAATCCATAACAAGGTCTGAGGATTTAACCCTTGTATCCCGTCAGATAAATGATGAATTCTTTGTCTACCTTGTGCTAAAAGGTGATATTCAGAATCTTGGTATGGCAAGGTATGAGGTAAAAAAACTGGCAGAGGAGTTCGCTGACACCCTCTCCTGAGGTTAAATCCCCTGCCTTTTTTGTCTTCTGTTTTTTAATTCTGGGAAGTGCCCTGGGGACAATCTTCCCCTTTAAGGTATTTATAATCATTCTGATTACCGGATTTATTCTTTCCATGGGGCTACTCATTCTAAAAAAATGGGACCTGTCTTTACTTTTAATCCTTTTGTTATCATCTTTTTTCTATGCAGAGAAAAGCACAGAATTATCCCGGAAAAATCCAGTTCATCTTTTTGGTCTAACAATAGAAAACAGGATAATAAGTTTTTCAGGGAACACTTATTCAGTTAAAGGCAAAAAACTGGAAGATGGCGTTATAGTGGATATTGTGGGTGATGTGTATTCATACAAAAACTTCAAGTACTTAAAAATTAAGGAATTACGGGTAATTTCTACCTTCTTTTCCCCTGTTTTCAACTGGAGAAAAGAGATAATAAATTCTATAAGAGCCTCACTCCCTGGTGTGATTGGTGATATTGGAATAGCCCTACTACTTGGTGAAAAACGGGCAATGCCCGATTTTATAAAGGAAAGATTTCGTTCCTGTGGAGCAGCCCATCTCCTTGCCGTGAGTGGACTTCATACCGGCATAATCTTCCTTATTTTCACTGTGGTCCTTTCAATTTTGCCCATAAAGAAAAACTTCATCCCGATCATTGCCTCAACACTCCTTGTACCTTACCTTTTCCTTACAGGTTTCAGGGTATCGGTTGTCAGGGCATTCATCATGTTGTTTATATACTCACTGGGGAATCTGCTCCAGAGAAAAACAAATCCCCTTAATGTTGTAGGTGTTGCTGGATTAATCCTTATTCTTATAAACCCATTATCATTAATGAGTATTTCGTTCCAGCTCTCTTTCCTTGCTGTAACAGGTATAATCCTATTAACAGATATATTCAAAGACCTTATTTTAATAAGAAGAGACCTGTTTCATAAGTATATTCTCTATCCAGCATTCATCACAACATCAGCTCAGATTTTTACATTCCCTGTTGTATTCTATAATTTTGGATACATCCCCGTGTACTCTGTAATTGCAAACATAATCCTTATCCCTCTTACGAGTTTGTTCATCTCCGGGATGATATTGATGGTCTCAGTCCCCTTCCTCAAGCCCCTCACATCTTCAGGCATCTGGTTTATTGGCATGATTTTCAACAAAATAATGATGGCCTTCCAGCACATGCCGTACTCAGTGATAACTGGAAGGCCATCAATCTATGTTTTTCTTATTTATCCTCTACTTCTTTTACTCCTGTTCCTACCCAGATTCAGGAACTCTCCCTGAATCTTTCCTCAAGTTTTTTCAACACCTGTGGCATTGTTGTATATTCCATCTCACCAAGTGGAAGCCTGTGGGGTTCAAAGGAACCCAGCCTCCTGAAGTAATCCGCAATCCCATTCGCCATCTGCCTTGCGCGGTCAAAGCCAGGGTCATCAAACATATCCCTTGGGCCAATAAGTTTTTCCTCTGTTACCTGATACCCGGCTGCCACAACCCTTGGTGGCCCATCAAACCTTGAAGGTGTTGCATCCTTGAATGAGACTGGCATGAGTGGGCCATAGTGGGAGCCTCTCATCCAGCCAGCAACAATGTGAGGGAATGTGAATGGTTCAAGAACCTCTCCGACAGCAGGAAATCCACTCTGAGCCCTGACAATCATCACAGGGTCATCCTTCCCAACATACTTACCGGCAATAAAGTTCAACTTCTGGGTTGATGTGACTGCTGCAATATCCCTGTCCTTTTTTCTCCTTATTGACTTAATAATATAATGCTCCATTGCACCAATAAAGACAAGCATATCGTAGAGTTCCTCAGGGGTAGAGAATTCAACTGTTTTATTCTCGTAGATGTCAAGTACCTCAAAGATAAACCCTTCATGCATGCTCGGGTCTATCACAAGACCAGCAGTGTTGAATGGATCAGCAAACATCTTGTAGAGAGGGAAGTTCCATGCACCAGGAGATGTCTTATCTGCCATAAATACAATCACAGGGTCGCTCTTCCTTGGTTCAAACTCCATCTCTGCAACACCAGGTCCCATCCCCTTAACATTACCACTGAAGGCATCAGAAAGAAGGTCCTGACCAGCTCCATACAGTTTCAGTTCCTTTGCCTTTTCTGTTCCTCTGGAGAACGCCTCCCATGCAAGTTGATGTATCTCTTTGTTATCAGTCCCTTTTGTATGTAGCATCACAAGGTACATATCATCCCCGCATGTCCTCAGGTCGTAATCCCTCAAAAGGCCTGATTCAAGGGCATCCTTCAAAACCCTGCCTGTCACCTCAAGTACTTCAGGATGGCACGCAGTATGCCCCACAAAACCACCAATGTCTGCTTTGATTACGGATAAGGTAATTGCCATAATTCCTCCTTTTTTTTATCTTCCTATCAAAAGTCTCTCACCAAGAATCTCAGGAAGACCTGATGCCACGATCTTCCTTTTTGTTTTTTCTGCATCATAAGGCACGCGGATTATTCTAACCTCATTTGAATCCGTGTCAAGTATACATGCAGTTGCGTCAGGATTCCCATCCCTTGGCTGACCAACACTACCACAATTTATAATGAACTGAGAACCATCATCCATCTCCACAAGTGACCTGAACAGTGTTTTTACCCTGCCTCCTGACTTAATAAATATTCCAGGAACATGTGAATGACCAACAAAACCCGCCATGGTCCTCAAGTAAAGGAATTCCTTTTCTGCATCACCAGGACCAATTATATAAAACCATTCCTCAGGAACACTGAAACAGGCGTGAGCAAATGTATATTCTCCTTCTGTGTGTTCAAGTGGGAGTGAAGCAAGGTAATTCCTGGAATCTTCAGAAAGGTGGTCTGATGTCCAGAGGATTGCAGTATATGCAACAGGGTTAAAACCATCAATGGATGTCTTACCTATTGCACCCCAGTCATGATTACCTGCAACAACCACATCTGCCTTCTCCCTTACCATCTCAACGCAGGGCTCAGGATCTGGTCCATATCCAACTATATCACCCAGGCATATAAGCCTTTCCACATCATCAAGTTCAAGAAGTACTGACTTTAATGCCTCAAGGTTTCCGTGTATATCAGATATAATCCCTATCCTCATATAAGACCCTTCTTCCTTGCAATCCTGTCAAGAATCCCATTTATAAACCTACCTGCATCTGTGGACACAAACTTCTTTGCCAGTTCCACTGCCTCATTTATTATCACTTCAACAGGGTTTTCAGGGAAAAACTCCATTTCAGCTACACCCATTCTCAGTATGGACAATTCAACCAGTGGTATTCTATCCAGTTCCCAGTTTTCAAGAACATCTTCAATCAGTTTATCGGCTTCTTCCTTGTATTTCAGGGTTGTGAGGAGAAGGCGCTTTGCAAAGACAAGGGATTCTTCCTCAATCCCATCCTCAGAAGACAATTCCTTGAATTTATCTTCAGGATTTCCTCCATCAAACTCAAGGGAATAAAGGGTTTTAAGAACGGTCTCCCTTGCCATTCTTCTCAAGCATTCCTCCCCTTACCCAGGTCATCAAGCAGGTTCATCACCTCAAGCACACTCATGGCTGCATCCCATCCCTTGTTTCCCTGCTTCATGCCTGCCCTTGCAATTGCCTGTTCTTCAGTATCCGCTGTTATAACACCAAATCCTATTGGTATATTCAGGTCAAGGGTTAGTCTTGCAATACCCTTTGATACCTCTGTTGCAACATAGTCAAAGTGGGGAGTATCACCCCGTATCACTGCTGAAAGTACAACAACTCCATCATACCTTCCCTTTTCAGCAACCCTTTTTACAACAAAGGGAAGTTCAAATGAACCAGGAACCCTGACAATATCAATCCTCTTTTCATCAACCCCATGCCTTATAAGGCAGTCAAGTGCTCCCTCAAGGAGTTTCTCTGTCACAAGGCTGTTGAATCTTGATACAACAACTGCTACCCTTTTACCCTTACCAGTTAAACTTCCTTTATACTCCATATTCACCTCCTAAATCTTTTTCAGGATATGTCCGAGTTTGTCCCTCTTTGCCTTCAGGTAACCCCTGTTGATTTCATTGGGTGGTATTTCTATTGGGACTCTCTCAACAATCTTCAAGCCATAACCTTCCAGCCCAACTATCTTTCTTGGATTGTTGGTCATGAGTCTTATAGTGGTAAGTCCAAGGTCTTTCAGTATCTGTGCACCAATCCCATAATCCCTCAGGTCTGGTTTAAATCCGAGTTTTATGTTCGCTTCAACAGTATCATACCCCTCTTCCTGAAGTTTGTATGCCTTCAGTTTGTTGAGCAGACCAATTCCCCTGCCTTCCTGCATCATATACAGAAGAACACCCAGTCCTTCCTTTTCAATCATCTTCAATGCATTTGACAGCTGGCTTCCACAGTCACACCTTTTTGAGTGAAAAATGTCACCAGTAACACACTGGGAATGAACCCGCACAAGAACATTCTCCTTTCCCCTAACATCGCCTTTAACAAGCGCAAGGTGTATGTGGTCATCAACCTGATATGAATATGCATGGAGCATGAAGTCACCAAACTCCGTGGGAAGGTGCACAACAACTTCCTCTTTAACGAGTTTCTCCCTCTTCTGCCTGTATTCTATAAGGTCCTTCACCGTGATAATTTTCAGATTGAATTTTCTGGCAATCTCAAAAAGCCTGGGGAGCCTTGCCATTGTACCATCCTCATCCATAATCTCGCAAAGAACACCAGCAGGATAGAGCCCGGCAAGCCTTGCAAGGTCACAGGAGGCCTCTGTATGCCCTGCCCTTCTTAAAACACCCCCCTTCTTTGCCCTCAATGGAAAGATGTGTCCAGGTCTTGCAAGGTCTTCTGGTCTGGTTTCAGGGTCAATCAAAACCTTTATGGTTCTTGCCCTGTCAAATGCACTTATCCCTGTTGTTACCCCCTCTCTTGCGTCAACACTCACAGTGAATGCTGTGCCATGCCTTGCCGTTATGTTATCCGTCATCAAAGGCAGGTTTAGTTCTTCAAGCCTCTCCGGGAGGAGCGAAACACATATAAGTCCCCTGCCTTCCCTGGCCATAAAATTTATTGCCTCAGGTGTAACCTTCTCAGCAGCCATCACAAAGTCACCCTCATTCTCCCTGTCCTCATCATCAACAACTATGATAATCCTGCCATTCCTTATATCCTCAATTGCCTCTTCAATGGTGTTAAACCTTTCCACCGTCCACCTCCATTATCCTTTTTATGTACCTTGCCACCACATCCACCTCAAGATTCACCCTATCCCCTGTTCTCTTGTATTTGAGTGAGGTATTTTCAACTGTATATGGTATGAGTGCAATGGATAGGGTATTTTTGTGTATCCCTGCTATTGTGAGACTTATTCCATCAATGGCAATGGAACCCTTTTCTGCAATATAGGGTTTCAGTTCATCAGGGTAGTCTATTGTGAGGATGACCTCCTTTTCCCCCTTTGATAACCCCCTGATTTTCCCAGTTCCATCAACATGCCCAAGCACAATATGCCCATCAAACCTTCCATTAACAGGTATCGCCCTTTCAAGGTTCACCTTCCTTCCGTTCCGCACTTCAGCAAGTGTTGTTCTTTTTATGGTTTCATACACTGCATCAAAGACCCCTATACCCTGTGAAAACTTCTTCACTGTTAGACACACACCATCCACACTTATGCTGTCACCCTCTTTTACCT
>QNDZ01000075.1 GCA_003646055.1 bacterium | reverse complement strand
GATACATAAGTCAGGGAGAGTATGAGGACAGGAGTATTGAGGATACACTGAATCTTGGATGGGAACTTCTCTCCATGTTCCCGAGGACAGAACTCAAGAGGATAAGAGAGGAATACCTGAATAGGTACTACGAGAAGTTTAAGAAGGGTGAGAGATGAGGAAGCAGGTTTCTGCAACAAGAATGGAGCTTCTGAACCAGAAGAAAAAACTGGGCCTTGCCAGAAGGGGTCACAAGTTACTCAAGGATAAGCAGGATGAACTCCTCAGGGTATTGCAGGATTTAATCAAAGAAGTGATGCAGATGAGGCGTGAGGTTGAGGATGAGTTAATCAAGGCGATGAAAAGGTTTGTTCTGGCAAGGGCAGTAACTGAACCCATGTACATAGAGGATGCCTTCATGATAAGCACATCAACCTTCTCCATTACAGAGGCAAGAAGGAGCGTAATGAATGTGAAGATACCTGTTTATGAAAGCGAATTTGAGGGTTTATTGACTTCTTATGGTTTTCTGAATACATCTGGAGAGATGGACCTTGCCCTTGAAAATCTTCATGCAGTATTTGAGAAGATGATAAAACTTGCTGAGAAGGAGAGGGCAATAATTCTACTCTCTGAAGAAATGGCAAGGACAAGGAGAAGGGTGAATGCCCTTGAATTTATACTCATACCTGACATTGAGGAGGCAATAAAGACAATTTACATGAAACTCTCCGAGATGGAGAGGGGAAATATTTCCCGTCTTATGAGAATCAAGGATGTTATCAGAAAGTGATTTTATTCCTGCAATTGACCTTCATTCCGATTATCTTTCCTGCAGAAAGGATTGTGTAACATCACCTGAAATACTGAAAAGTTCACCTGTTAGAGCGCAGTTCTTTGCAATATTTCTCCCACCAGAAAAGAAAACGAAACCATTTCTCTTCAAGGAACTGGATAGATTCAGGGGGTTGCTCAAAGACCATGGATTTATTCATGGGAAAACACCCGAGATAATAATCAATGAGTTTTCTGAAAATAATGTTATTGCAATACCATGTGTTGAGGATGCTGAAATACTTGACATTCCCGGAAACAGGGATTGGGCAGTCTCACTGGGTGTCAGGTATGTTACAATTGTGCATAACCATTCCAACAGGTATGCTGGAAGTTCAAAGGATGATGGGGGAGGGCTCACTCTGGAGGGGAGGAAACTGATAAAATGGCTTGAAGGAAGGAGGATTCTTCCTGATGTATCCCATGCATCCGAAGATACCTTTAAGGATATGCTTTCCATAACAAAGGGTCCTGTTATTGCCAGCCATTCATGTGTTTATTCCCTCAATCCACATCACAGAAATCTTAAAGATTATCAGATAAAAGAGATTGCCGGGACAGGTGGGGTTATAGGTGTGAACTTTTACCCCTTCTTCCTTTCGGGAAATTCAACCTGTAGTATTGAGAAACTGGTTGAGCATATAAAGTATATGGTTGATATTGCAGGGGTTGACTTTGTAGCACTTGGTTCTGACTTTGATGGTATCTCATCAACACCTGAAGGATTAAACACACCTGCAAACCTCATACTGGTGAAGGAGAGGTTGTTTTCAGCAGGTTTTTCCAGAAGAGAGGTTGAGAAGATTTTTTACAGAAATGTTATAAGGGTTCTCAGTAAGATATAAAAAAGCCCCTGTCCGGAGGGCGAAGACAGGGGCTTAAGGCCAGAAGTCAGCCTCTGAATCACCTCCTTTTTGATGGTTGAACATTGAAGTTCATTTACCACCACCTTGTGGAGGACTTCCCTGCGGCTTCAGAGAACCAGTCTCGGGTCCTTTGATATGGAGGTTCCTGTATTTAAGAGGAGGTGCCGCCTGTCCGAGTGTTATGTTGAGGGGAATTTTCCTCATTTTTCTTTTTACAATTATTTTTATACGATCACCTCTTTTTTTACTTTTTATATATGATGCAACATCTTCCATGCTTGTTATTTTTTTTCTATCAATGTATAAAATGATGTCGTTTTTCTTGAGACCGCCCTTTTCTGCAGGAGAACCTCGCACAACATCCCGTATATAGACTTTTCCGTTTCTCTCATACAAAGAGACGCCAAGCCAGGCTCTTCTAATTGAGCCTTTTTTTGATATGATTCCAGCAATAACCTTGATGTGATAGTAGGGTATTACAATACCAATGTTTCCAGAATAAAATAGACTTAAATCCTTTGGAAGAGACACCAGTTCCCTGATAGACATTGGACTCATCACCCCACCAATTATTCCAATCAGTCTACCATTCATATCAAAAACACCGCTTCCATTGTTCCCGGGGTTAAGTGGTACTATAATCTTGTAGATGTCCTTATCTTTATGGATTATTCCCAGACCAACTGGACCAAGTGTCCCCAATGAATTTCCATAAACAATAGCAAGTTGGCCAGTAATAGGATTTTTTATTCCAGCAGGTGGATTGAATGACTCGGTTGTTTTTATTACCACAATTCCTGAGAATTCGTCAACACCTGCTACAACACCCTCTATAGTGTTATCATCATAAGTTATCAAGGTTACTGGTAATTTATCAGGGAACATACCAGCGGTAACAACAGTATTTCTATCAATTATAGTACCAGTTGCGTTTCCTTCATCAGAAACAACCATTACAACATACTTTGATATCCTCTGGGTTAAGACCCTCACATTTTTGTCAAGTGTAGTCAGCAGAGAACAAAATATTAGCAAAAGCATGTTTAGAAGGTCCCTCCCTGGTAGGATGTTAGAACATAATTCCCCTCCGATGTATAAACAGGGAACTGATATCCACTCTTTTCCTCCTTGATGATGTAGAGGTCTTTTGACCTTCCAGCAATCCTGTAGGAGGGCTTGAAGAAGTAGAGGGATAGTGCAATTGCAATAAGTATGAAGGACATGCCCATTGCAACCCTGTAAAGCACCCTGAATGGCGATGGTTGTGTTTCACTTTCAACCCTGTGCTTAATCCTCTGGAACATATATGGATTTAACTGTGGTATCTTTATTCTTAACGTCTCTTTCTGGATGGCCTTAACATCTTCAACAAGGGACCTACATTCAGAACACTGGTTTAAATGGGACTCAAATTCCTCCTTCATTTCAGAAGGGAGGAGTCCATCAATGTAATCTGAAAGGTACTTCTTTACATCTTTACAGTTCAAGTTTCCTCCTCAGGGTTTCTCTTAATTCAAGCCTTGCCCTGTTGAGTCTGGACTTCACGGTCCCGATAGGGATATTCAATGACTGTGAGATTTCTTCATAATTCAATCCATTCATCTCTCTGAGGATAAAAACCTCCCTGTATTCAGGTGAGAGTTTCTGAATTGCCCTTTCAATCTCTATTCTTTCCTCAGCCATTGTGTCCCTTTCCTCAATCTGGATGGCCTTGCCTTCCTCTCTCTTTCTTCTCCTCCATTTGTCATATATGATATTTCTTGATATACGCATAAGATAGGCACGTATGTTTTTAACCCCTTTCTTCCCATGTTTTATGGCCCTGTAAAAAGTCTCCTGCAGAATGTCATCAGCTTCATTCCTGTCCTGGACCATTCCATATATAAACCTGTATAAAAATTCAGCCTCCGCATTATAGATGTCTTCCCATTCATCCATTTTCATATTAGAAGACATTTCAGGGGGCTGAAAAGTTCCAGGTTATTTTAGTCTCACAATCACAGGTTCAAGGTAAAGGAATGGGCTATCAAGGAGTTTCAGTATGGGAATATCCACAAGGGTGTTTTCATCACCTCCAAGCAGGGTTTCAAGGAAAGAGGAAGGATGTGGATATAGTGTAATTCCCACCTTTCCCTTGATGCCGGCCATTTTCTTTGCCTCTTCAATGGCATCAAGCAGGCCCCCATTCTGGTCAACAATGCCAATCTTCACTCCATCTGCACCGCTCCAGATATGACCCCTTCCAATGGAATCAATGGAGTCTTTATCCATCTTCCTTCCTTCAGCAACCCTGTCAAGGAAAAGTTCGTATCCATACCTTATAACCCTTTCAAGCCTGTTTTTCTCAAACTGGTCAAATTTTCTGTAGTCAGCAAAGGCATCTGCATGCTTCCCCCATTTCACTGCCTCGTGGCTTATCCCTATCTTTTTATAAAGTTTCTCCATTACAAACTTTCCTCCAAATATACCAATGGAACCCGTGAGTGTGGTTTTGTCAGCGAAAATCTTCTGTCCACCAGCAGAGATGTAGTAACCTCCAGATGCAGCAACATCACCCATTGAGATGACAACAGGCTTTTTCTCAGAGAGTTTTTTTATAGAGTTCCACATAATATCAGAGGCAAGGGCATCACCACCTGGTGAATTTACTCGTATCACCACTGCCTTTATTGATGGATTCTTCATGACTCTTTTTATTGTGGATACGAATGTTTCAGAACCCACTGTCCTTCCACCGATTATAGGAATGGGAAGGAGGGGTTCAGAACTCTTTCCATTAACTATACTGCCTTCAGCAACAACAACTGCAATGTTTGGCTTAAAACCCCTGACGAGTGCACGTGGTACTGTCTCCCCATGCAGTATCCTTGCCTCTTTTTTTATCTTTAGGTGTTCTTTAAGGTCATCCAGATACATTAGTGTATCTACAAGATTATACCTGACTGCTTCCTCTGGTGTAAAGTATCCCACTGTGTCAACCAACCCTGCAAGTTCTGATGGTGATATGCCTCTTGATGATGCAATCCCATTTATCATGACATCAACAATGGTCTTTATGTATGCGTTCAATTGTTCCCTGTCAGCAACGCTCATGGTGTCTGAAATCAGCGGTTCAACTGCACTCTTGTATTTTCCTATCCTTGCAAACTCTGCCTCAACTCCGATCCTGTCAAGCATGCTTTTCAGGTAACTTTTTATAACAACCACACCTGGAAGGGAGAGACCACCTGAAGGTGGTATTATTACAGAATCACAGGCACTGGCAATAAAGAGGTTTTTGAGTGTAAGTTCATCTGCATAGGCAAAGGTCTTTTTCCCTTTGCTTATATCTCTAATTATTTTACCCACCTCTTCCGCCTGAGCAGCACCAAGGTCGTTATTTTTTATCACAAAGAGCACTGTTTTTACATACTTTGTGTCCCTTATATCTTTCAGTAGTTGTAACAGGTCAAGGAAACATTTGCCCCTTCCGAAGAATCTTTTTGTTGGTACTTCAGGATATTTGCCTTCAATCTCAACCACAACACGGGTTCTATATTTTCTCAGGAGTGATGGGAATAGAGTGAGTGATGCTGTAATCATTGCATTGTAAGACTCAATATTGTTTGAGTAAGTGCCAGTATATCTTCCTCTTAAATTTGCCAGTGATAGAATCAATCCTCCAAAGACCCTGTTTTCCTGGAACTGATAACCAATCCTCATTCCCAGACCATCTATGGGTTCGCCATAAATCTCAACAAATGATTTTTTACCAATAAGGTCGGGGAGGACCTCAAGGTCATATCTACCTGTTATTGTTATTCTATCTGAATTTGGTGGCTGGAGGCTTATTCCGATGTGTGTATAGATGTCCGAGAATGACCTGAGGAAACCTGTTATTCCAATGGAAACACCATAAATGGGTCTTATTGTCATTCCTATAAGATACCTTTCCATTTCACCATCATACCCGAGCCCCGTGGAAAACCTGTCTTTGAACGAGAAGATGGTTGAACCTGTTATAAAATGGATTGTATCCCCTTTATAACGAACACCAAAACCTGATTTACCATAGGAGAGAAGATAATAATTATCAGGATATACATAGGTGAATTCATATCCATGATGAATACCAAGCCCAGCAGGGTTCTCAAGTAGTGACAATGACCTCTCAATGTTTGATGGGGAGAGCAGAACAAGGGATAAAAAAAGACCTATCATGTTTACCTCCTAATTGTCCTCAATTCCACATATAATTTCTTCAATCTTTTGATTTTCCTCTTTTTCCTTTATCCGTTCTTTCACTTCTTTAAACTCCTTCTCAATTTCTTCAGTAAAGGCCTCTATGTTTTTTAGAACACTCCTTCCACTATCCACAGGTTTCCTGAAGAAATGGAGAAGGGACTCATAAGGTTTGTTTGAAGTGTATCTCTGCAGGGTATATCTTGCAACAAAACTACCACAATGTGCACATTCAACATACACCCTTATGGTTCCATCTTCATATTTCACAAAGTTGTTCACCATTTTAAGCCCACCACAAACAGGGCATCTTTCCCTCTTGACCTTTTCCATTCGACCTCCCGGGTTAGGTGATTATCTCTTTAAGTGCATCAATAAATTTTACATTCTCTTCAAGGGTCCCTATAGTAATCCTTAAATAGTTTTTCAGACCATATGGGTTCAATGGCCTTGCAATAATCCCCTTCTTCATCAATTTTGAATTAATTTCCTTTGCATCCATTTCAAGTTTTATGGTAACAAAATTCGCTTCAGAGGGTATGTAGTTTATACCCATTTTTTCAAACTCTTTGTAGAGAAATCTCTTACCCTCTTCAACAAGTTTCCTTGATCTTTCAACATGTTCAGTGTCATCAAGTGCTGCAATGGCCGCCTTCTGCGCTATGCTGTTCACATTGAAGGGAAGACGGACACGGAGGAGAATATTTATGATTTCAGGCCTTGCTATTCCATAACCAATCCTTAAACCAGCAAGCCCATAAATCTTGGAGAATGTTCGTAGAACAACAACATTCAGCCCCTTTCTCACATAATCAATCGTATCAGGAAAGTCCTCCCTTGTAATGTATTCCCTGTAGGCCTCGTCTACAACCAGCAAGGTATTTTCAGGGAGTGACTTCACCACACGGTCAAGTTCCTCTGCTGTTATCATTGAACCAAGTGGATTGTTGGGATTGTCAATGTAAAGGAGTTTTGTTTTGTCATCAAGGGCATCAATTATGGCATCAATATCATGTCTATTGCCTTTCACAGGGAGTTCAACGAGTTCTGCTTCAAAAATCTGGCTTTCTATCTTTCCCATGATGAATGTAGGTTTACTCAAAACAACCTTTTCACCAGGGTTGATGCATGCCTTTGCAACAAGATGTATCAGTTCAACAGAGCCATTCCCCGTGATGATATAATCAACTGGAATGTTGAGATGTTCTGATAGTTTGTTCTTCAGATAGAATGATGCGTCATCTGGATAAAGGTGGAGGGAGTTGAGCATCCTTTTTACTGCATCAATTGCCCTTGGTGAGGGACCCAGTGGGTTCTCATTGGAGGCAAGTTTAATTATATCCCCTTCAATCCCCAGTTCCCTTTTTACCTCTTCAATAGGTTTGCCAGGGATATAGGGCTTTATTCCAAGAACAGGCTTTCTGGCAAGTTCCATTTTTATTCTAAAGTTGAAATATCTATCAAAACATAGTCATTATAGACTTCAAAATCTTCATTATATCCATATGCATCCTCGCCAAAGAAGATCACCCTCATCCTCATGGTTGTGTGAGGGTCAGGAGAGACTGGGCCATCAAAGAGGGAATCAATCCCGTCCTCTGTAACGATGGGGATATTGTAAATGGTGTTTTTAACAGTATCCGATTCACCAGAGGAGAATATGTACCTCCGCAAACCATAAATGTGGCTTGTATAAACAAGTTTCCCTGTATCCTCATCAGGGATGTAAAATTTTACCTTAAAGCCGTTTATGACTGCATCAACACCGTTCCAGGATACGAATGTCACGGAATCAATAATTACATCAACATAAAACACTGGAATCGTTATCCAATTTCCAGCCGTGTCTTGATATGTTGAGTCGTAGAGAACTATGAAGCCACCTGGATTCGTGGCCAATATAAATACTTCAGGTGTATGAATCTGGGTCTGGGCCTCTCTAACAAAATCACACCCAAAAGCAAAACCAAGTAAAACAATCAAAGAAACTATCAGGATTTTTCCTTTCATATCTCCTCCTTTTTTTCTACTGGAATTTTACAGAAATTTTAAGGGTTTGTCAAGAATTTATTTGAAAAATTGATTGACTTAATTTTT
>QNDZ01000074.1 GCA_003646055.1 bacterium | reverse complement strand
GTCTTTGCACCCTTCCATATGGAGAGCACAATCCATACCCAGCTCACTGCAAGCCCCAGAAGTATGGGCCATCTTATTCCACCAAGATGGAATATAGAATCAGTGAGTCCAAGCACCCTGTTGAAGAAAAACTCCTTAGGTGCATTCCCCCATGCAGTGTTGAAGGAATACACAAGGTAATCAGCAGACCATCCCATTATAACAGAGTAGTAGGTTGTGATACCGAATCCCACAAGTATTGCAAACCATCCAACCCATTCAAAACTACCTCTCCTCTCCACAAGTTCCTTGTCGTCCTCAAACCCCTTCACCCTGTAGTGGATTCTACCAAGTGAGAATGGGGCAGAACCCTTGAGTTTATAACCTATTGAGAACTCAAGGAGCAGTAGTGGAATTCCCACAATGATAAGAACAATGAGATATGCAAAGAGAAAGGCACCGCCCCCAAACTTGTAACAGATATAGGGGAATCTCCAGATATTCCCGAGCCCAATTGCAGAACCAATGGCAGCAAGGACAAAGGCAACACGGTTATCCCAGTAGGCGTGTTCCTTCATTCTCACCTCCTTTTTTCACGCATTTTATACCAGAGAATGAAAAAAATCAACAGAGGTGAATGATGAACTGTTTTTTTTCTGATTTTTTATTTCACCTTTGTTATTTTAATTATACTGTGCTTAAGCCTTATAAAGTATATACCCGGTTTCAGATTTTCTCCTACCCTTTTACCTGAGTATTCACCCACCTTCTGACCTGTGAGATTGTAAACATTCACTGTTCTGTTTTCGTATCCCTTCAAAATAAGCCATTTCGTGAATATGTTTGAAAACCCATCGTTTTCTGGTTCTCCTATACCTGTTGCTTCAAGCAATGCATAATCACTCTCATTCTCGTGTATATCAATGGCAGATACCTTGTAGTAAACGGGGAATCCAGGGAAGGTGGTGTCTGTAAAGGTGGTATCTGTTGGTGTTCCAATCCTGTTTGAAAGGGATGGGATAAAGTCTGGTGTATCACCCCTGTAAACAGCGTAATGTGAAAGGTCTTCTTCTGTGTTTTTATTCCATATCAAGATATAGGATGGAGACACGTATGCCCCTGAAAGATTCTGTGGCTTTGCAGGAGAGAGGTTGTCCACCGAATATCCAGAATCCACATCCGAATCATAGAATACAGTATCAGAAACGTGTGCAGACACAAGGAAGTATGTATATCCAGTTCCTCCACTTGTTGAATCATAGAGTGTCTGGGCAGCATAAGAATAGTAGTCAAAGTAGTGTGCAGGTATGTTGGCAAGCCACTCCCATGCATATGCCTTTCCACCTATCTGGGTAATCCTGTAGGCTTCACCACCGAACTCCAAATTCATATTCTTCAGGTCAATGATTTTAGACTCCTTTACATCCTTTGAGGAGATGCTTCTCCATATGGAGTAGTAGGAGATGTCACCATAAGACAGGTCATGGGTGGACTTTTGCCAGATGATTTCAACCTTTCCTCCCTGATCATTGGGGATGTCATCAACCGAAAGAATGGTTGGTTCAGGAATACCCCATATACCCTCTGGATTTACCCGTTGTGCATATATATCAAAGTCACTGTAACGGGCATCCTTCCATGCTACTATTGCTCCTCCAGTGCCATCCGATATAGCATCTGGAGAGGACTGATTACCTGAGGCAGTGCATATTTCAGCACCTTCTGAAGCCCACTGGATATTACCAAATAAATCCAGTTTCTGGGCATAGATATTTTTATCTCCTCCTGAACTATCCACCCATGTAATGATGAACCCACCATATTCATCATTCAGTATATTGTGAAAGAACTTCTGGGAGGCCTTTACGCACACCGGCACACCTGTTGAATCCCAGAGGAGATTACCCGAGGAGTTAATCCGCTGTGCGTATATGTCAGCATTCCCATTCCTGTCGTCAATCCAGATAATTACTGCACCACCTGAATGGTCGGATATTATCCTTGGGGCAACCTGGTTATAACTGATTAAATCGCAGACTTTAATACCGGATGGGCCCCACATCATATTCCCCGTTGAGGAGATTCTCTGTGCATAGATTCCTTCATCAGTACCAAAGTGTGGTTCTTCCCAAACCACAATTGCTCCACCTGAACCATCAGGGGTCATTCTAAAGGCCCACTGGTCAACAGCAGTAGTACACACAGGAACTCCATTGGGTCCCCAGAGAACATTTCCTGATGCATCCAGCCTCTGTGCGAAAATGTCATGAGAACCTGTTGTTGTATCAATCCATGCTATGATAATACCGCCCTGATTGTCTGAAATCATATACAAAGAATCCTGGTCAACTGTTGTGGTACAAACAGGGACACCTGTTGAATCCCAGAGTAAACTACCAGAGGTATCAATCTTCTGTGCATAGATGTCAATATTACCATTCCGATTGTCAAGCCAGGCAATAAATGCTTCTCCTATCCCTGCAAATATTATATGAGGATTGAACTGGTCAAAGCTTAAAATATCACAGACTTCAATTCCAGATGGATCCCAGAGCCTGCTTCCTGAAGATGAGAGCCTCTGAGCATAAATCCCCTGATCCAGACCAGAGTGTGCCTCTTCCCATACAATAAAAAAACCTCCCAAACCATCTTGAGTTATTGCAGGGTAGTACTGGTCAACCACTGTGGTGCATACAGGTACACCATGCAGGTTCCATAGGATATTCCCAGAAAGATCAATCCTCTGTGCATAAAGGTCTATGGTCAATGTGTCACGGTAATCCTGCCACACAATGATTGCTCCACCTGTTCCATCGGATATTATCTGGTGATTCTCCTGTGCTCCGGGAACTCCACAAACAGTCATGCCATCAGGAACCCACTGAGAAAGAAGAAAAAGAGAGAGAATAAGCATATACCCTCCTTTCTTTTTTATGATTTTAAAATAAAGTTTTTTGAATGTCAAGGGAAAATCCTTATCTCGTGGGAAAGTTTGAGCATATAGATAATGGTAAAATGTTATGTGGGATAATAAACGCATATTTAATGTGAACCATTTTAACTTTCTAACTGTTATAGTATAATGGAATCATGGATGAGGCATTGATTGAACAGGCGAAAAAAGGAGATAGAGAGGCAATGGGAATGATTTACTCAGAGTATAAAGATAGGGTTTACAACCACATCTTCAGGATGGTATACCATAGAGAGGAAGCAAAGGACCTGACCCAGGATGTTTTTATTAGAATCTTCAGGAAACTCCATCTCTTCAAGGGAGGTAGTTTTGATGCCTGGATATACAAAGTGACCACGAACCTTGTTCTTAATCACTTTGCAAGGCACAATCCTGTGGTTAAATTTGATTTCCCTGTTCCAGAAAAGTCAACCCTTTCTATTGAGAAAAGGATTGACATTGAAAGGGCACTTTCAAAAATGCCTCCTGTTTTGAGAAGCATGCTCCTTCTTAAAGAAGTGGAAAATTTCACATGTGAGGAGATAGCGGAGATCTTTGATATCCCTGTGGGGACAGTGAAGTCAAGGCTTTCAAGGGCAAGAAAGATTTTCAAAAGGTTTTATGGAGGTGAGCCATGAGAGAAGACTCTCCTTTAAAGAAACTTGGGTATGAAGTATGCGATGTTGACTTTGAAAAAGTCATTCAGAGGGGAAACGGTTCCGAAATCCTTTACTCCATAA
This sequence comes from bacterium, assembly GCA_003646055.1. Classification (GTDB taxonomy): domain Bacteria; phylum Hydrothermota; class UBA3072; order UBA3072; family B12-G15; genus B12-G15. Next base: position 4,354 of record QNDZ01000074.1, on the reverse strand, counting down.
CCTCTTCTTTTCCAGGGTTAACCATACTCTGCATTATTCTTATAAAGACACTGACCATTGCAGGTTCTTTTACAAAAATTATGGAACAGCAATTAAGGTTGTTCTAAAAAGAGGGGATGATGAATACATATAAAAAACTCCTGTTTATCTCTGTGGCAATAGGGGTATATCTTATGCTTATTGGGATAGGTATTTCCTTTCCTGGCTCCCTTTCAAGTCGCGTGATATTTTCAAAAAGGGTTCTTATTCCTGCTGCGATCAATACCATTTTTCTGAAGACCCCTGTTTTCTTTACCGTTATGGCACTGGTAATAGGTTTATATATCTACTCCATCTTTCTTTTTGTTCAGATAATAAAGAGACAGACGGGCTCAAACTTTAAGATGCTCTGCGGTGGAATAATTGCTGGAATCCTTCTCATACTCCCTGTAATAGGATTCCTGAATAGAAGCATCCTGTGGTGGGTTAAACTGTTTACATCCCTTAATATTCTTCCACTTATTGTTATACTATCAGGACTGATGATTTACACGCTTCCACCGGGAAATAAAAAGACTGCTATCTTCCACATTTTTGCGTTCATTTTATCTTATATCCTGCTTGGTGCAGGGCTTGAACTTATGAGCCATCAGATGAAAGAGTGGACAGTCATTCTTGCCATTCCATATTATATCTGTCTCTATACATTCCTTTTTAAGTTTATCAAAGGGGAGAACCTGAAATGGTTTCCTGCATTTATAATCCCCTTTTTCATTGCAGGTGTTGTTTTCTTCAACCTTCCTGAAAAAAGAGAGATTGTTGAACGTAGAAATATTGAATATTCTATTGTTATACCCTCTTACGGAATTTCCCAGTCCAAGGCCATTGAAACTCCACCTGAATTTACCTTCAATTATTATAACCTTTTCCAGCCAGATAGTATATTTTTTACATCTCTTAAAAAATCCCTCGTTCCGTATTATTTCATATATAAACGGCTTGACCTTACACCGGAAAGGAGAGAATGGATTAAGGGGCTCCTTTGTGATAGGAGATATTATGTTAGCAGGAATGCAAAAAAATGGATTTATGACAACATACTTTCCCGTCCTGTAGAGAAGGGTGTTGTTAAAGGAAGAATAAAGGGGATTATTCCCAAGAGGGTATTTCTCCTCAGATACAGTAAAAAGGGATTCAGATGGAACATAAATTATCTGACTTATTCTCTGCTGGATGCAGTTCCAGGGGATTCAGTTTATATATTCACAAACGTACCTGATGGGAAGGTGACCGTGGGTTTCCTCTTTCAGGGGAAGGTACCTTCTTATATGGGAGAAATCCCTATACAGGAAGTTAGAGGAGATACCGTGTTAATGCCTCAAATAAAATTTTACAGATAACGCTTGTTTTATGAACCTCAATAAAGGTTGATTCTCAATCTGTTTCACCATAAGAACCAAAAACCCTCAATGCCTTTAAATTCTTATGATATTTTTAGGGTTGCGGAAAAGATAATAGCCCATATATTCATATAGAAACTTATCTATATGAGGAGGTGAAATATGGAGGAGATCTTCAGGGCGCTATCATCTAACATCAGGCTAAAGATACTTGAATACATTGCGGATGAGTCAAGGACTGTCAGTGATATTGTTAAGAGGTTTTCACTCACCCAGCCCACAATCTCCCATCACCTGAAGGTGTTGAAAAAAGTGGGTTTGATTGTGGAAAGGCGTTATAAGAAGTGGGTTTATTACGGGTTGAACCACGAACTTTTTGATAATGTGAAGGGTTTTCTGGAAAAATTGTTCAAAAAAGGGAGGTGATGATGAGCCTGTTTGTTGTATCAAGAACAAAAATAAATGTTATAGGTCTTAAATCCGTTCTTGACAGCACAATCTCAAAAAAGGTGATTGCTTCTTCTTTGAAGAAGGACAGGGATGGAAGGTATGCCTTTGAAAAGGTGCTTGATGCTTACATTGATGGAAAGATTCCCCCTGGTATGAAAATCAGGTATTATCCACTCATAAAACTGCTTGATGTTGTGAGGAGGAGTTTCAACAGGGACATTGAAACATTCAGGGAGGAACTCAAAAATCCCACTATCAGGAAGATTTTCAGGAATGCAATGCGTTCCCTTGATGAGCACGGTTTTGGAACACCCCAGATTTTTGCAGACCCGTTGATGATTGTCTGGAACTACACAAACAAATGCAACTTGAGATGTAAACACTGCTACCAGAGTGCAAGTGCCAAGGGCAAAGAAGGCGTGAGGGAACTCACCACAGAGGAAAGACTAAGGGTGGTTGATATACTTGCTGAAAGGGATATTCCCAGCCTTTTCTTCTCAGGCGGAGAACCGCTCATTGAAAAAGACTTTTTTAAGATAGCAGAATATGCAAAGAAGAAGGGATTATACATGTCCATTGCAACAAACGGCACATTGATAACAGATGAAATCGCAGAAAGAATTGCTGATATTGGCTTTGGCTATGTACAGGTAAGCATTGATGCTGCAGACCCGATGAAACACGATGAATTCAGGGGTGTGCCTGGCATGTGGAAGAGGGCTGTTGATGGTATAAAAACCTTAATAAAACATGGTGTTATAACCTGTATTGCCTATACCCATACAAAAGAAACCCATGATGAATTCAGGGGGATATTGAAATTGAGGGAGGAACTCGGTGCATACAAAGTGATTGTGTATAACTATATACCTGTTGGAAGGGGTGGATTTGAAAACGACCCAACACCAGAGCAGAGGGACGAACTATACAGAATCATGTATGACCAGCTGGATGCTGGACATCATGTAATTGCAACCACATCACCCGTGATGGGTGCGTATTGCAAGATGTTTCAGGGTGATTCTGTGATACTTGCCCACTATGCAGACCTGAAGGTGAAGGAACTTGGTGTTGTTGCAGAGATTATTGGTGGATGTGGTGCTGGCAGGGCATACGCTGCGCTTCAGCCTGATGGAACCCTTACACCCTGTGTGTATATGCCAGAGGTGTCACTTGGTAATGTTCTTCAAGATGACTTTGACTATCTCTGGAACGGACATCCAATAATGAGGACCCTGAGAAATTATAAAGAGAATGCATGCAGAACATGTCCATACTTCACTGTTTGTGGCGGATGCAGGGCAAGGGCATACCAGTACTTCAATGACTTTCTTGCACCTGACCCGGGTTGTCCTTTTAACAAAGAGCATTATTATAGATTCATGGAGGCAAAAAAGAAGGGTGAGGAATACTCCCCTGAAAAGACTCAAAAAACAGTAGCATAAAAAGGAGGTATAATGAAGGGAAACGGAAATGGTAAAAGGAACGGAAAGAAAATAGGGCTTACAAAGAAGATTGCGGCAAAATCCATACTCACCCTCTCATCTGCTGCACTGCATAATGATGGATTGAGGAGATGGGTAATAAAGAATATGGAGAGGAAGATATACGAAGACCTCATTGTTGGTAATCCTGACAACAGACCTGTCAAGGTTCAGGAAGACAAGTACTATATGGGAAGGGCTTTACTCAGGTCAATAGACAGGGCAATAGCAAGTGGCAATATATCAAAAAAGGCATCAAGGGGACTCCTTGAGGTATTCCTAGGGAATGTTTTCTTTGGTGGTTTCTACAAAAGGATGGAATTCCTTGAGAAGTATGGTTACAGACCACCTGTATTCATGACAATAAGCCCAACCAAGATGTGCAACCTCCAATGTATCGGATGTTATGCAGCCAGCAGCGGAAAAAACAAGGAGACACTCCCATGGCCAGTGCTTGACGAGATTATCTCCCAGGCAAAGGAATTATGGGGTGCAAACTTCTTTGTAATATCTGGAGGAGAACCACTGCTTTATAAGAGTGAAGGGAAGACAATCCTTGACCTTTATGAGAAACACAATGACTCTTACTTCCTGATGTACACCAATGGAACACTCATCACACCTGAAAAGGCAAAGAGGTTTGCAGAACTTGGCAATGTAACACCCTCCATTTCTGTGGAAGGAATGAGGGAGGAAACAGATTACAGAAGGGGCAAGGGCGTGTTTGACAGAATCCTCCAGGCATTCCAGAATTTGAGGACAGCAGGCGTGCCTTTTGGGATATCCATCACAGCAACAAGGTGGAACATAAACACGATAATGAGTGATGAATTCTATAAATTCTACTTTGTTGAGCAGGGTGCAATTTACGGATGGATATTCCAGTATATGCCCATTGGCAGGGGATTCACCCTTGAACTTATGCCGACCCCTGAGGAAAGGCTTAAACTCTTTGAGTGGGAATGGCATCTTGTAAGAGAGAAAGGCATATTCCTTGCTGACTTCTGGAATTCTGCAACCTCCTCTGATGGATGTATTGCT
>QNDZ01000073.1 GCA_003646055.1 bacterium | reverse complement strand
CTTGTGAGTTCAACAGCACTGTCTGTGGTGGGGGTTGAGACATCATAACTTCCATAGACCTGATGGGCCTCTGTGTTTACAAGGTCATAGGGTTTCTCTCTGTTAAGAAGGTTGAATGCATATGACCTTGCAGCCACAGCCTGTGCCTTCAATGCCTCAATCAGTTCTGGAGATAGTCTCCCCATCTCCCTTGGAACAACACCCTTTATGTAGTCCTCCATCTTTACAAAATTTATCACAAGTATACCTTCACCATTTTTTATCAACTTTATGTAACCCCTGTAAGGTCTTCCGTTCAGGTATATCCCTGCATCTCCAACAGGAACAAAAGCAACAGGAAAACTGGCATCTTTCACAACCATATTCCCATGAACCTTTATCTTCAGGGGTTTTGTATGAACAACAATCTCACCAGCAAAGATTCCTTTCTTTCCTCCAGTATATACCCTTGTCCCAATATCTGATGAAACAGTGAACTTTCGTGGGTTCTTTAAGAGAAGAATCCTCACGTCTGGTTCTGGCATACCCCTTCTTGGTACAGGCCTGACTGCCTGCTTTGATACACAGCCTGAAAGTATGATTACAAACAAGAGTATAAAGGACTTCCTCATCCCACCCTCTTCAAGAATTCCTTCATCAGGTCAATATGTGTTCCCTGCCAGTATATCTTATCACATTCTGGGCAGTAATAAAATTCATCCTGGGTTTTATATACATACTCTGGAACCCTTCCTTTAACCTTCTCCTTCTCTATTCTCTGTATTGGAGTATTACAAAGGCTGCATCTTGAAAGGGGTTCTCCCTCTGGAGGAAAAATCTCCATCACCTTCCTGAGTTGTTCATGGATAATCTCTGACTTTATATAAACAACACCAGGCATCTCCATAAGTTTTGAATTTCTGGTAAGGATAACCCTTGCCTCAGCCTTTGCTTTTACAATGAGTTTATCCGGATGGTCTTCCCTGAAGTATTCGGTATCATAACCCAGTAGCCTCATCCACCTTGCAAGTCTTCCAAGCATAAAATCACATATGAACTTCACACCTCAATTCCCCAGTTTTTTAATAACTTATCAATCTCTTCCTGAGGAATCTTCTTCTCTCCACCAAGGAGGCGTGATATAAACATCACCCTTGCAAGAAACTCTATTCTTTCTGCCCTGTAAAATGCCTCATCAAGGTCCTTACCCATTGCAAGGCAGCCGTGGTTGGCAAGTAGTATAGCATTATGCTTCTCAATGTATGCAGATATTGAACGGGGGACTTCCTCTGTTGATGGTGTTGCATATGGGCTAACTGGCACATGCCCATTGGTAAGGACGGCCTCAGAAACAACAGGTTCAAGTGGGATATGGGAAACAGCAAAGGCAGTTGCATATGGAGAGTGGGTGTGAACAACAGCATTCACATCCTGCCTCTTCCTGTAAACCTCAAGGTGCATCCTGTATTCACTTGATGGTTTATATGTCCCCTTCACCTTCCTTCCTTCAAGGTCAATCTTCACCAGTGAATCAATTGTGAGTCTTCCCTTTGGCAGGCCGGATGGGGTTATCAGGATATTTCCATCGGGAAGCCTCGTGCTAAAGTTTCCATCTGTTGCAACAACAAGCCCTTTCTCCTCAAGGAGTTTCCCTATCTCAATCATCTTCTGACGGAGGGAGAATTCACTGTTCAATATAGCCCCCTGAAGGCATCCATAATACCAGAAACACCCACAAGGAATATTGCGAGAACCGATGAGGCAATACCAATCAGCACAATAATCCCCTGGATAATGAAATAAATCTTCAGGTTCTTCAATCCTGATAAAACTGCTTCCTGTTCCTTACCTGACACATTCGCAAAGTCATTCCCTGCCCTTAAAAGGAGAACACCCTGCCATATGGGAAGCCATGCAGTGATTATACCAATGACCGTGAGGGCTGCCAGTCCACCCATAACAATACTCACGATTCCCACAAGTTTCAGCCATCCAGACATCTCACTTGAAACGACCTTTACACTATCATCCAGTACTGCCTGATTGTCCATCTCCATAGTCCCTCCTTTTTTGTGAGTATAACCATGGTGGAATAAAAATCAAGTTTTGGTATGGATTTTGACATCTTATTCACTCCTTTTATTTGTATTCTCTTCTGTATTCTCTTCGGGGACGGAGATTGACAATTTGACACTTTGTTTATCCTGTTTACTTTCAATTAGATAAAGGATAATAAATTGTGACTGCCCCCTGATAAAAGGGGATAGATTAGTAGTTTAGACCTCCGTCCCTGATTTATGTCCTCTTGCCATTACCCTTTTATACAGTATAATTCAGGTATGTTTGAACAAATTTCAGGAAGGCTTCAGAAAATCATAAGAAATTTTGGAAAGAAGGGAAGGCTCACACCCGAAAGGGTTCGTGAGGGACTGAAAGAGGTGAGGCGTGCCCTCATAGAGGCGGATGTGAATGTTGAGGTAGCCAGAGAGTTTATAAAGATGGTTGAGGCCGAGGCAATTGGTGAGAAGGTTCTGAAGAGTTTCACCCCTTCTGAGATGATACTGAAGATTGTGTATGAAAAGATGATTGAACTTCTTGGAAGGCCTGAACCATTGAGGCTTGATAAAACCCCTTCTGTTATAATGCTTGTTGGTCTTCAGGGTGCTGGAAAGACAACCACTGCTGTTAAACTTGCAGGTTTCCTGAAGAAGAAGGGGAGGAATCCATTCCTTATTCCTGCTGATGTTAAAAGGCCTGCTGCATTTGAACAGTTGAGAGACCTTGCTGAAAGGAATGGGTTTCCTGTTTTCACAAAGAGGATGGATAATGCAGTCAGACTCTCAAAGGCAGCACTCACACAGTCTGTGTTGAAGAGATATGACACACTGATTTTTGATACTGCTGGCAGGCTTCACATTGATGAAGAGATGATTGATGAGGCAATAAAGATAAAGGAGAGTGTCAAGCCATCTGAAGTGCTCCTTGTGGTTGATGGAATGACAGGTCAGGATGCAGTTAACATTGCAAAGGAGTTTGACCAGAAGATAGGGATAACAGGTGTAATTCTCACAAAGATGGATGGAGATACCAGGGGTGGTGCTGCCATGTCTGTGAGGAAGGTGACTGGTAAACCCATAAAGTTCTTAGGTGTTGGGGAAAAGATGGATGACCTGGAGGAGTTCGTTCCAGAGAGGCTTGCCTCAAGGATACTTGGAATGGGGGACCTTGCCACACTCCAGGAGAAGGCCAGAGAGGCCATGGAGGCAGAAAGGGCAAGGGAGTTTCAGGAGAAATTAAAGAGGGCAGAACTTGACCTGAATGACTTTCTTGAACAGATAAAGGCATTCAAAAAGATGGGTTCCTTTGAACAGATACTTGAGATGATACCAGGTGGGCATGATCTGAAAAAGATGATGGACGAAAAGGAGTTGATAAAGACAGAGGCAATAATAAATTCAATGACACCACAGGAGAGAAAACATCCTGAAATCATTGATGGTTCAAGGAAGAGGAGGATTGCAAAGGGTAGTGGCACATCTGTGCAGGATGTGAACAGGCTTCTTAAAGAGTATGCCATGGTGAAGAAACTCATGAAGCAAATGAAAAAGGGCAGGGGGATGGGGCTTCCATTCATGAGAGGGTTCATGTGATATGGGTTAGTATTTTTCTCTTTCTCATAGGTATTGCAGGATGTTTTGTAAATTTTTTGCCAGGGATAACCCTGGTCTTTGCAGGTATATTCTTTTATGGTTTTTTTGAGGGATTCAGGCAGGTAACAAAAAACTATATACTGGTTCTTCTTCTCATAACCACGATTGTTGTTTTTGCAGATACAATCACACTAAGGAAGGGGATTTTTCTCAATAAAAACATAAGGGGATGGATTAAGGCCGGTATATCAACTGCAATGTTCATCTCCTTTTTGTTTATGATATGAACTGGTTTTCGCTTGCACTTCTTGCAGCAACAGGCTGGGGACTTGCAGGTGTCATAGGAAGGGCAGGGGTTATCAGGTTGAAACCCCATACCATGCTTCTCTTTTATGGATTTACCCTGATGGCCTTTTATTTTGTGGTCTGGCTTTTTATAGGGAAACCATTCACCAGAACGAATTACCTTTTCCCTCTCCTTTCAGAAGGGACCGGTGCCATTGCATTTATATTTTATTACAGGGCAATGGAAATTGTTCCTGCATCGGTCATTGTCCCAATAACATCTTCCTATATTATCATAAGTGTTCTTTTAGGTATTTTTCTGTTTCACAACCCAGTATCACTGAGGCAGATTCTTGCCATAGCCCTGATATTCACTGGAATCTTGTTCCTCATGTTTCCTGAAAAGGGATTCAAAAGTGGGAAATGGCTCGTGTTCGCAGGTCTGGCAACCCTTTTCTGGGGATTGTGGGGTGGTTTCACAGAGATGTCTGTAAGGTATCTATGGCCCATGAACCTTAACCTTTTCTTCACATTTATTGCAATCCCCATATGGCTACCGTATTTCTTTATAAAGGGAGGTTTCAAAACAGGTAAGCCACAGGTTAAAGGTATTATATTCAGTTCATTGAGTGCTGTTGTTGGGGCTTCAGGTTCTGTATGCTTCTACTTCTCTGTTCTTAAATCCCATGTATCACTTGCAATACCTGTTGCCAATATGTATCCATTGATAAGTGTCTTTGCTGGAATTATATTTTTGAAGGAGAGGCCAAAGCCCCTTCAGTATGCAGGGATACCATTTGTGATTGCAGGTCTTTTCCTTATAGGAGGTTGATATGGATGGAGTGTTCAAAGGGTTTGTTGACCACCATACACATGCCGTATCCTATGGTATAAAGAAGACAAGGGTTGACCTGAGTAAAACCCGTTCAACATCAGAGGCCCTATCACTTGTAAGGAAAGAAGTGGAAGGTTCAGGGAAAAAGATTGTTATTGCAGAGGACTGGGATGAGACCCTCTGGGAGGAGAGGGAGTTTCCAAAAAAGGAGGAACTGGATAACATATCAAGGGAAAAACCAATTATTATGAGGAGGATATGCGGTCACATTGCAGTGGGCAATACACCTGCAATGGATATGATTCCAGATGGGTATATGGTGGATAAAGAGATGGGAATAATGTATGAGGATGTTGTTCTCTATCTTAACGAGATTTTCAAGCCTGATTATAGTGAGATAAAAGAGGCAATTCTGATGATGCAGGAAGACTTTCTGTCATTGGGTATAGTGGGGATTAATGATATTTGTATTCCAGAGTATCACAGGGCATACACAGAACTTGACAGGCAAGGCAAGATTCTAATCAAAGTGAAGACCTTTATTACAGATGTCCACATGGATGAGATTAATTCACTTGAAAACACAGGGCATGTTGAACTTGCAGGGATAAAGATTTTCACAGATGGTTCAATTGGTGCAAGGACTGCAGCGGTGAAGGAGTTTAAATATGTAGATACAGATGGTAATGGAATCCTGTTGAAGCACAGGGAATACATAAAGGAGATGATACAGTTTGCTGAAGAAAAGGGTTTTGTGCTTGCCATCCATGCCATAGGTGATAGGGCAATAGGAGAGGTGCTTGCTGGTTTCAGGGAATATGGAGATTTCAATCAGCCCCACAGAATTGAACATTTTGAGCTTGCCACAGATGACCAGATAAAAGAGGCTGTAAGGATGGGTATTATTCTTTCCATGCAACCCAATTTCATAAAGAACTGGTCACTTTCAGGTGGGCTTTATGAGGATGCCTTTGGTGAAAAATACAAAAAGAACAACAGGGTTGGTCTGATATTACGCTCTGGAGGACATATTGTTTTTGGTTCAGATGGTATGCCTTATTCACCAGTTTATGGGATAAATTCTGTTGTTTCTGCACCATTTGAGGAGCAGAGAATTGAAATGCAACAGGCTATTGAACTTTACACTGATGTTGAATCTGAAAATACAGAGGTTATTATAGAGAATGACCTGGTGATGGAAACATTGATTGATGGTAAAATCGTATTCAGGAGGGATGATGCCTGAACTACCCGAGGTTGAGGTCCTGAAGAGAAATCTGAAAAAGAGGCTTACAGGTGCAAGGATTGAGGATGTCTCCATAACCAAACCCCATATATTGAAATCTGTAAAGCCACATTTTACAGCACTGATTGGAAAGTCCTTCAAAGATTTTGAAAGAAGGGGTAAATACATCTTTTTTGATATGGATGGTTTATTTCTTGTTTATCATGGTGGCCTATCAGGTATATTGGACCTGAGGGATGTTCCAACAAGGGATACCTCTTTTTATCTTAAAACAGACAGAGGGTTGCTTATATTCAGGGAATTGTCAACAAAGAAAACAGCAGGAATACACCTCACAGAAAATCCAGAAACCCTTCCCTTCATAAGGAAACTCGGCATTGATGCTCTCTCGGTTGACTTCAGCCCTGACTATATAAAAAACAGATTGAGGAGAAGGAGAGAATGGATTTTTAATATTTTAAGAGACCAGGGGTTTGTGAGCGGGATTGGAAGGGCTTATGCCAATGATATCCTTTTTGAGGCAAAGATTTCTCCATTCAAGCCCGGTAAGAGATTAACAGATGGAGAGATTGAAAGTCTCCACTACTCAACGCGGATTGTCTTAAAGAGGGCAATTGAGGCCATTGAAAGGCTATATGGGGATTCACTTGAAATAAAAGAAAAGAGGGATTTTCTTATAGTTTACAGGAAGAAGGACCAGCCATGCCCTGTTTGTGGTGATACTATTCAATGGAAAAGTTACAGGGATTATGCAATCTACTATTGTCCATCCTGTCAGGGTGTGGAATAGAGCCAGATTTACTTGGTTTTCATTGTGAATACACCATCCCAGTTCTCAAGTGGTGGATTTGTTTTGAATATGTTTATCCTTTCAAGGAAAACATCTGATGCCCTGTCAAGATAGGTTCTATATATGTGTTTAAATAGTTTCTCTGCCTCATCCCAGTTCCTGCTTCTGTAAAGATACAATGCCCTGTGGAACAGTTCCACAAACTCCTTTAACCTATCGTCCCATTCAAATCCAAGTGGTTCATAAATATGAACAGGTTCTTTTTTCCCCTTCACCCTTATCAAATCAATCTCTCTCATTGGTATTTTTTCTTTTGCATATTCATATGTGTTTTCACCCACAAGTATATCAGTTCCATAAAACTTGTTTGCACCCTCAAGCCTTGAAGCAACATTCACACTATCCCCTATAACAGTATAATCCATCCTCTCCTCTGTTCCCATGTTTCCAACTATCATGAGACCTGTGTTTATTCCGAACCTTGTTTTAAGCCTCGGAAATCCCTCCTCCCACATCCTTTTCACCCTCTCATTCATTTCAAGTGCAGCAAGGACTGCCTCAAGGGGATGTTCTTCATAGTAGTACGGTGCACCAAATACTGCCATGATTGCATCACCCTCATACTTGTCCACTGTTCCTTTGTGCTTGAATATTATCTCTGTCATCTCCCCGAGATATTTGTTTATAAGATTCACCACAACAGAGGGGTCTTTGCCTTCAGAGAAGGAAGTAAATCCCTCAATATCTGTGAACATCACAGTGAGAATCTTCTTTTCACCACCAAGGTTTATTGCACCGGGGTTTTTCAAAATCTCGTCCATTATTACGCCAGGGACGTACTTCTGGAATATGTTCCTCACCAGCCTTTTCTCCTTCTGTGACTCAATGATGGATAGTGTTGTTCCAGATATATAGGTGAGCAGAAGGGTGGTGATGAAAGGTGTGATAGGCATCAGATACCTGAACCTTACAAAGAGGTAGAAGTCAAGGATGAAGATTGTCAGGAGGAGGAAGGCAAATACACCTATTGAGAGGAAGGTTCTTCCATAGGGAAGGAATAAAAGGGGCAGGACTAAAAGGATTATAATTCCCCAGATATAGGCAGTAGGTAGATGTTTTAATCCATCATCTTTGAGGATGTTCCCCAGTGCAGTTGCATGGATTTCCACGCCTGGGGTTGGTGAGAAACTGCCGTTTTTCAGATTGAATGGGGTAGGGTATATGTCGTGAAACTCAGTTAT
>QNDZ01000072.1 GCA_003646055.1 bacterium | reverse complement strand
TGCTCCTTGCCCTGTGGGTTATCTCAAGTGTCTCCCCTTCTCCAATAAGATAGATTGTGTGGATACCAGGTTCATCACCACCCCTTATGGAGAACACATCATCTATATTCATTATCCCTGCAAGCCTCTTTGCTGTTCCACTTGGTTTGTCCTTTTTTGCCGAGTGGTGTATTTCAAGGAGTGCTGGATGGAAGAGACCTCTCATTCCCTCTGGTATATTCTTCAGGAGAAAGAATAAAAGATTCACACCCGGAGAAAAATTTGGAGCATAGAGGATGGGGATTTTTTCTGATGGGCCCTTAAACATCTCATCAGGGTCAAATCCCGTTGTTCCTGAAACAAGGGGAATACCCTTCTCAACACAGAAATCCACTGCCTCCCTGGTTCCCTGTGGGGATGAAAAATCAACCACACAATCCACTGTTTGGATAACCTGGTTGATACTTCTAATCTCGCCTTCAGGGTCAACCACTACTGTCTCCATCCCCTCTTCCATTGCCATCTCCACCACCACCTTCCCCATCCTTCCCTTCCCTCCTGTCACTATCAATCTCATCTATCCTCCTTTTTAATTCATCTGCTATTTCTGTTATCTTGTTGTTCATATCATGTAACCTCCACTCAATTGTGGAGAGTATCCAGAACTGGAAATGGGCGACCTTTGCCTCATTAGCAAGGGAGTAAAGAATCTTCAAGGAGATTAAGAGAACACCAAACTCAATGGAGAGAAGCCTCATTGTCTGACCGTGAAAAATGAGGGGAATTATAAAAGAGATGACAAGGAGAACAAAAAAAGTGGCATTTATGATTCTCTCATATCTGGTTGGTTTCCCTCCAATCCTACCAACAATCCGTTTGATCTTTTCCCTTTCTTCAAGAAAGTGCTTTATTGCCTCAATATCTTCCTTATCTGGATTTATCTCTGTCATATCACACCATACTTTTTCAGTATGCCTTTGAGTTTTTCCCTCTTCTCCTCCCCGAGTTTAACAAGAGGAAGTCTTGGCTCTCCCATATCAAATCCCATGAGATTCAGGGCTTCTTTCACCGGTATAGGGTTGGTATCAATAAACATGGCCATTGAGAGTTCATAGATTTCGTAGTTCATCTTCTGGGCCTCTGTGAACTTCCCTTCAAGGCATAACCGTGTGAACATGTGAACCCTCTCAGGCACAACATTTGCTGTAACACTTATCACACCCTTTCCACCTATTGACATAATAGGGAGTGTAAGGAAGTCATCCCCTGATAGAAGGATAAAGTCGTCAGGGGTGAACTGGATAATCTCTGTCATATTCTTCAGATTACCGCTTGCCTCCTTTATCCCCACTATGTTTTTTATCTCTGCAAGTTTTGCAACGGTCTCAGGAAGAATTGATATACCTGTACGTGACGGCACATTGTATATAATAATCTTTATGTCCACTGCCTCTGCAACCCTCCTGAAATGCTGGTACAGACCTTCCTGATTGGGTTTATTGTAATAGGGGGTGATAACAAGTGCATACTCTGCACCAAGTTCCCATGCCTTCTTTGTCATCTTTATCGTCTTTTCTGTGGAGTTTGTTCCTGTGCCTACAATTACAGGAGATTTTGATAGTGATAGTGCTGTGGCAACTATCTCCTCCCTTTCTTTATCACTTATTGTGGGTGACTCACCTGTTGTTCCAAGCACAAGTATTCCATCTGTGTGGTTTTTGTTGTGAAACTCAATCAATTTTTTCAATGTATCAATGTTCACCCCATCATCCTTGAACGGGGTTGATAGGGCAACAATAGAACCTTTAAGCATTCATCTTCCTCCTTATGTTTGCAGGGGGAATCCCCAGTTCTCCTCTGTACTTTGCAACGGTTCTTCTGCCAATACTTATGCCTTCTCTCCTGAGAATCTCAGCAATTTCACCATCACTCAGAGGTCTTTCCTTCCTCTCATTCTCAATAATCAGCCTTATCCTCTCCTTTATCATATCCCTTGAGAGTTCATCCTCACCAACCCCTTTACTTAAAAGGTCTTTCAATCTGAAAACCCCCCTTGGTGTCTGGATGTAAACACCCTGTATCTTCCTTGAAACAGTTGATTCATGAACACCCACTGCTTCGGCAATCTCCCTCATCCTTAAAGGTTTCTTGTACATTATACCCTTCTTGAGAAACTCCTTCTGTCTTTCTATGATGTATTCAACTATCTTCCTGAAGGTCTCCCTTGAAAGTTCAAGACCCCTGAGAAAGAGAATTGCCTTGCGCATTTTCTCCCTGACAAACTCTAATGTCTTTTTATCGTAATTCTCTGGATTTTTTAGCATTTCAAGATAGACAGGGCTAATCCTGATAAAAGGAAGGTCATATTCATTAAGGATAATTCTGTAATCATCACCATCCTCCTCAACAATTACATGGGGAACCACATAACTCACCTCACCCCATCTGCCTTTTGCAGGCACAGGATTTATACTCCTTATGAATTCAACTGCATCATGTACCTCTTCTATATCCACGCCCAATTTTTTTGCTATTCCCTGAAGATTCATCTTCTTAAATTCATCGTATGCCTCCTCAAGTATCCTCAAAATCAGACCATCTATACCCATTCTTTTAACCTGTATAATCAATGCCTCCCTCACATCCCTTGCCGCAATACCAGGTGGGTCAAAGGACTGGATTATCTTCAGAACCTTCTCCACCTTTTCAGGGCTTGCACCTGTTGCCTTTGAAATATCCTGGATTGATGCCTTGAGAAATCCATGTTCATCAATGTATTCAATAATAAACTCACCAATCTCTATTTCATCAGGGTCTGTCACATGCAGCCTTAACTCTCCATCAAGGTGCTCCTTTAATGTAGGCTGATGGACAAACTGTTCTCTTAAACCTTCCTCCTCCTCCCTTGTTGGCTCAAAGTAATATGGAAGTTCCTCCTCAATAAATCTTGCAATATCCTTTTCCCCAGCAATCTCTTCAATATCAATCTCCTCTTCTTCATCAATATCCTGATGTATCTCCTCAAAGTCAGAAAGTTCCAGGCATGGATTCTCCTGAAGTTCCTGGTATATCATGGAAATCTGTTCAAGCCTCGGTGTCTGTATAACTTTAAGCAGGTGGACAAGTTCAGGGGTAAGTTTCTGCTCAACTCCCAGGATGTGCTTATGTGAAAAATCCCTTGTAAAATCATGCTGTACACTCATATACTGAACCTCTCTCCAAGGTATATCTTCCTTGCTGTCTCATTCTCTATCAGGCTCTTTGTATCACCTGATATCAGTATCTTTCCTTCATACATAATATATGCCCTTTCAGTGATTTCAAGCGTTTCCCTCACATTGTGGTCTGTTATCAGGATGCCAATCCCTCTATTTTTCAGTTTTAAAATAAGATTCTGTATATCTTCCCTGACAATGGGGTCAATCCCTGTGAATGGTTCATCAAGCAGTAGAAAGTGTGGTGTTGTTATAAGTGCCCTTGCAATCTCCACCCTCCTTCTCTCTCCACCTGATAGTGAACCACCCTTTGTTTTTCTTATACCCTCTATCCCGAACTCCTTGAGAAGGCTCTCCACAATTTGAATCCTTTTCTCCCTGTCCTTTATCAAAACCTCTGCAACAGCCATGAGATTATCCTCAACATTCAAACCTCTGAAAACCGATGGTTCCTGTGGAAGATATGCTATCCCTTTCCTTGCCCTTATGTGCATGGGCAGGTCTGTTATTTCTTCATCACCGAGAAAAACCTGTCCAGCCTCAGGCCTGATGAATCCCATAATCATGTAGAATGTTGTTGTTTTACCTGCACCATTGGGTCCAAGAAGTCCAACCACCTCTCCAACCTTGAGATTCAAATCAACACCATCAACAACTGCTCTACCCCTGTAAACCTTCTTAAGGCCCTCTGCTTTTAGTTTCATTTGCAAGGTACTCTCCTTCTGGATTGCCTTCAATCACAACAGAATCTATTTTCCCCTCTGTGTAGTAGAAGTGAATTCTATCCCCCTTCACATGGTTGACCCCATCCTTTAGTCTGGATACTATCTGCCCGCCAAAAACAAGTGCCCTGTCTTCATCAAAGTAAATATAACCAGAATCCCCTGAAACACTATCCCTGTCTGTAAAGAAAACAGGGGTGCTATATGCCTTTCCCATAGAACCCTTCATCAAATACACAAGCCTATCACACCTTCCCTTCACACCCCCTGAGAAGACCTCAACATCTCCATTGAATATGCCTGTTGAGTCAGAATAGATGTAAGTCAATCTGTCTGAGAGAATCCTTGTGGAATCTATCATTGTGATGGGTCTTTCTTTAACCACAAGAGAATCAGCAGTGAAAAATCCCTTTTTACCATTCACAACAAGGCTATCTGACCCAAAGAAGAAATGACCTTTAATCCAGCCTGTGTCCCCTTCTGGGTAATATACAATTGTATCACCTGAAAACAGAAGATTTTCCTTTGAAAGGGTTATGTTCCCTATTCCAAGAACCCTGCCGGAAACCCTGTAATAGTAACCCCTATCAGACAGAAAGTATGTGTTTTTATTCCTGACAAATACACCACCACCGACCTCTATCTGGCTCTTTGTTTCAATCCCAAAGAGCGACCTTAGAAAGAAATCCCCTGCCCTGACCACAACCGTGTCAAGGAAGATTCTCTTCTCCATATTCACAATCTCCATCCTTCCAGCAGATATGGTGTAATTCACAGATAGAAGCAGGATAATCATTCCTCTATCCTCCCCTTACCTTCAACCCTCTTCTTAATCAAAATGTGCTTCAGTTCAGGGTCGCTCTCAAGTCCTTCACCCTCAAACTCCTCATCCTTACCCGTGTAATGAAATACACCCTCAACAAGAATCTTCTCATTCCTGTTGTCCCAGGAGAGTGAGTCTGTGAAGAGTTTTACTGAATCCTTTGTTAAAACCTCCACATTTCCGTATGCAATAAGGTCTCCTGTTTTCTCAATAACAAATCCACTATCCGAGGTAAGTACAGAACGGATGTCTTCCCTGTCAAGGAATTTCAGGTGCACCCCATATATCCTTATCCTATCCTTCTCGGTTATTGCACTGTCTGCTTTAAGGAACCACTTTCTATCACCGGAAATGGACTCATACACAGTGAATCCCTTTGTGAATTCACTCCCTCTTGGTATATTTATCTTCTCCTCCTCCTGTTTGCATCCATATAACAGAAGGAATAAAAGCAGAATCCTCTTCATACTTCCATTATACAGAATCTGAATTCTATGGCAAGGATGTTAATTCCAGGAAACAGGGAATCTATCCTGTTAATCTATCCATTTCAAACACGGTCAGGGATAAGTCTTCAAAATGTCATAATGTCAGGGTCTGAGCTGGGGGTTACATGAGTAAAAGGAGTATGGGTAATCCAAGTATGAGTCCCAGAATCCCTATAATCACACCAACCCTTGCCATATCCTTTGTCTTTATAAGGCCTGAACTGTAGGCAATGGCATTTGGTGGGGTTGAAACCGGCAGAACCATTGCAACAGATGCCATGAGTGCAATATACACAACCACCGGTGTAATGTTCCCTCCTGCTGCAATGGCAATTGGAACCAGCAGGTTTGTTGCTGCTGTATGGGACATAAAATTGGCAGCAATGTAGGTTAGCAGCCCAAACACAAGGATAATCAGAATCAGGGACGCCCCTTTAAGGTGCAACACCTGGAGAAACCATGAAGAGAGCCCGCTCTTCTGCATGGCCATGCCAAGGCATATACCCCCTCCAATCAGTATCAACACATCCCAGCCAATGGACTTGAAATCCTCCCTGTTCAAAATACCTGTTGAAAGGAAGACCACTGGTGGAATAAATGCAATCAATGATGAAGAAATCTTCAATACACTGGATAGAAGCCAGAGGGTTGCAGTGACAATAAACGTGACTATAACTAAAACATGCCTTCCTGTGATTTTGACCCTTTCAATGTCAAGTTTAATCTTCTCAGTCCCTGGCCTGAAGAATTGGAGAAGCAGAAACCATGCAAATAGTAGCAGGATTAGAGAAAACGGCAGCCCCCATGACATCCATCTTCCAAAGGAGATTGTAATCCCCTTTGCATTCAACATCTGGAGCGCAATGGCATTGGGAGGTGTTCCTATTGGTGTTGCTATACCACCAACATTTGCAGCAAATGGAATGGCAAGTATGAGACCTGTCCTGAATGGGTCATCCTCTGATAGATACTTTATAACTGGAAGTGCAACAGTTATCATAAGGGCAGTTGTTGCAGTGTTTGACATCCACATGGAGAGAAACGCAG
The DNA here is from genome assembly GCA_003646055.1 of bacterium. Lineage (GTDB taxonomy): Bacteria > Hydrothermota > UBA3072 > UBA3072 > B12-G15 > B12-G15. Next base: position 1,777 of record QNDZ01000072.1, on the reverse strand, counting down.
TTGTGAGCATCATACCAAAAAGCACACTACCTGGTTTTGTCCCTGTTCTTGACAGGACAAAGTTCGTGAGTATGGAATCCACCTTGTACTTCTGCATCCCTGATGCAAGGAAAAAACCACCTGCAAACAGAACAATGGTTGATGATGATAGTGCCCTGTAAAAGTAGGAATATTTAAGTCCCTCAACAACAGGTGGAAGTACCAGAGCAGAAAGTGCAACAACAATCATACTGACAACATAAAGGGGAACAACCTCTGTTATCCATCCAAACATTGCAAAGACGAAAATACCAAGGGTTCTTCTACCAGCAAGGGAAAGTCCTTTGATGGGAATAAAACTCACCAGAAGGGAGACCAGGATTATTACAAGCAACAAGAGAAACCTTTTTCTATCATTTTTTAACAAAAAGTCCTCCTGTTAAAAAAAACGGAGAGGCAGGGATTCGAACCCTGGGACCCGGTCTCCCGGATCAACCGATTAGCAATCGGTTGCCTTCAGCCGCTCGGCCACCTCTCCTTATTAAACGGAGGGTGAGGGACTCGAACCCCCAAGGGCCCTATGACCCAGCGGATTTCAAATCCGCCGCCTTACCAATTAGGCTAACCCTCCAGCAAGGTAAATATAAATTGATTGCCTGCATGTGTCAACCCGTGTCATCTCCCTGATGGAAGAATTCATCCGCTTGGTGGCAGAATTAAGATATTAGAAAACTCAGCCAGATGGCAGTGTTATCATTGAAGATGTTTTATTAACACAACCAGTGTAAACATACTATTTTACAACAACACCCTTGAAAGTCCTTTCTCCTATACGCACAAAATATACACCTGAAGGAAGCCCTGTTATCCTACCAAGGCTACCCACCTTCACCTCCATCCTCCTCACCTGCCTGCCTGTTATGTCATAAACCTCAACCTCTACTGTCCCACCTTTTATCCCTCCTGCACTGAACCACAACTCCTTACCAAAATTCACCAAAAGAGACGGCTCCTTTATCATCCCATAAACTCCACCAAGTGCCTTGCCTGGCTTTGTATAAAACCCTATCACCTCTATCATGTAGTCCTCTACCCAGCCATGGGGATTATTACCATTATCCTTCCTGAAGGATATTATCACACTGTCCCCCGGCTCTATGATGTAGTACCTGCCATCCTTCCTCCTCATCTCATCAGGTATTTCCTCTGGCTTTAATCTCCTCTTCTTCACATACCTTGATGATACCTTCCTCACACTCCTTACATAGTCTATTACCCCAACACTGTCCAGAACCTCAAACTCACCTGTTACTGTCAGATATTCACTACCCTTTACCCTACCGTATAATGTGTCACCACCTGATGCAAGGGTAATCTTTGGTGGCTCCGCCTTTGTGTCTGCAAGTATATAATCCCCTCCTATCTCAAATTCCGTGAACAGCCTCCCATTCTTCCCCTTCCTGCCCCTATATGCCCCCATGCCTGTTGTCCTCACTGAATCAGTCCATTCAAATCCAAGGTTGTCATATGCACTCTTAACTTCCTCTACCTCTACATACCCTATCAATTTATCCCTGTATATCCCAACACCAACACTCTCTGGATGCAATACCCTGAATATCCTCACCCTGTCTATAAATGTCCAATCATCCCACTCCTTTATCTTCAACCTTATCCCATCCCCTGATGGCCTCTTTGTTAACATGTAAAGATCCTTGAATACACCAACCTTATGCTCACTCTCAGGCAAAAGTGAGTTGTCAAATTCATAATCCTTTCCTGTCCATACATAAAGATA
>QNDZ01000071.1 GCA_003646055.1 bacterium | reverse complement strand
TAAAACTTTACTTTGTACTAATGCGCCTCTGGGTAGACTCCGTAGCCGTCACTGCTGCAGCGATGGGGTGCTCTCCTCTGGCAAGAAAACAGAGGAGTGCAGATGAATGGGTACATCCAGAGCCGTGAATACCCTCAGCAAGTTTTCGTCCCTTTAATTCCCTTATCTCATTGCCATCATAAAAAAGGTCTGTTCCCTCCTCCTCCCCCATTTTCAGAACAACATACTCAGCCCCCCTTTTCTTCAAAGACCTAACAATTTTTTCCGGGTCCATCTCTCCTGTTAAGAATTTCCCTTCAGTGTAGTTTGGTGTTATGAATGTAGAAACTGAAAAGAGATGACCGAGCATCTCTGTTATTCCAGCATCCTCAAGTAACCTGAACCCAGAAGAAGAGAAAATAACAGGGTCAACAACCACGGGTTTTATCTTATGCCTCTTTATAAAATTGAAAACTGAAATCACAATATCCTCTGTATAAAGCATCCCTGTTTTTAATCCATTTATTTTGAAGTCCAGGTGATTCAATGCCTCCTCAACATAGGACACATTTAGAGGGATGGCTGCAAAGACCTTCTGTGAGTTCTGGACTGTGAGGGCAGAAACAACACCTGCACCCTCAAAACCAAGGTCATGGAACACCTTTATATCCCTCAGTATTCCCGCACCACCAGTGGGGTCAAAACCTGCTATTGAAAGGAGATGCTTCATTCTTTCTCCTGGTGAATCATAACAATTGAACTTATCTGAACAAGCAGAAATTCAACCTTCTTTGTCTGACCACCAGGAAAATGGATTTCACAATCTGTTACAGGCAGGAAATCACTCTTCCTTGATTGTGCTGTTAAACTGTCTGTCAATCTTGAACCCTGCATAATGTGGATAAATCCCTTGAGTCTGTAATTCCTCAAATAAATCCATACCTTAACCTTCTCCTTTGCCACCCTCATGTGCATTTTCTACCTCCCTTATAAGTTTTTGAAGTTCCCTTTTAAATTCGTTGTAAAGGTCAACCTCTGGAACACTTTTTATGATCTTACCCTTCCTGAATATGAGTCCATATCCTCTTCCTCCTGCAATTCCTATATCAGCCTCCCTTGCCTCTCCTGGACCATTCACAGCACATCCCATAACTGCAATCTTGAGAGGAAGTTTTAATCCTTCCCAGAGAGGCTTCACCTTCTCAATGAGTTTTAAGAGATCAATCTCCATTCTACCACAGGTCGGGCATGAGATGATCTCAGGGTAAACCTTCCTTATGCCTGTTGAAGCAAGTATATCATATGCCACTTCTATCTCCTCAACAGGGTCTGCTGTGAGTGAAACCCTAATAGTATCACCAATACCATTCATAAGAAGAAAACCTATACCTATTGATGATTTAACTATTCCCTGTGGGACAGGCCCGGCCTCTGTTACACCTATATGGAACGGATATTGGAACTCCCTGTGAGCCTTCTGATTTGCCCTGATAAAAACACCCACATCAGAGGCCTTTATAGAGATTACTATGTTATCAAAACCCATATCTTCAAGTATCTTTACCTCTTCACGGACACTCTCAACCAGTGCATCCTCAACAGGCATCTTCCTCCTCAATTCCTTCTTCAATGAACCAGAGTTTGCTCCAACCCTTATTGGTATATCTTTCTCTTTACAGGCCTTCACAACCTCCCTTACCTTCCAATCACTACCAATATTCCCCGGGTTTATCCTTATCTTGTCTGCCCCTGCCTCCACTGCCCTCATTGCAAGCCTGTAGTCAAAGTGGATATCAGCAACAAGCGGAATGTTTATCTGCTTTTTTATCTCCCTGATCGCCTCAGCAGATTCAAAATCTGGCACTGCAACCCTCACAATCTCACAACCTGCCTTTTCCAGTTCCCTTATCTGGTTAACCGTCCCTTTAATGTCCTCTGTGTGAGTGGAGGTCATTGATTGAACCCTCACTGGCTCACCAGGACCTATAACCAACCCTCCTATCCTTACCTTTTTTCTAACCATCTCTCCAGTTCTCTCTCAATTGCAATTTCATCTATTATATATTCAACACCTTTAAGGCTTTTTATAAAGTTTCTCTGCCTCCGTGAATACTGCCATGTTTTCTTCTTTATCATGTCCATGGCTGTATCTATGTTCAATCTTCCTCTGACCACCTCCAGAACCTCCCTGTAACCAACAGAAGAAAATCCTGGAGATTTTTCATTATAACCCATATTAACAAGATTTTCAACCTCCTCCACCCATCCCTTCTTGAACATATCCTCAACCCTTTCCTCAATTCTCTTCCTTAAAATCTCAGTTTCAACCCTTATGGAGAAAATTTTGAGGGGTATAGGTGGAACATGCGGCTTTCTCAACCATTCAGAATGGGGAATCCCTGTTGCATAAAAGATTTCAAGGGACCGAGCTATCCTCTGTCTATCCCGTGGATCTATTTTTTCAGCCCTTTCAGGGTCAACCTTCATCAAATCTTCATGCATCTTCTCAGGCCCCAGTGTCTCTATTTTATCCCTTATTTCTACCCTTATTCCCTCTGGTATATCAGGCAACCTGAAAAGTCCCCTCTGGAGTGAAAGTATGTACAGAATTGTCCCACCTGAAATAATGGGAACCTTACCCTTCTCCACAATCTTTTTCAAAAGACCTTTTGCATCAGTATAGAACTGGAATGCAGAGTATGTTTCATCAGGTGTTTTTATGTCTATCAAATGGTGTTTTATTGAGTTCAGAATATCCCTCCCTGGTTTGGCAGTGCCTATGTCCATAAACTTATATATCTGACGGGAATCACAGGATACAACCTCTATGGGAAATTTCCTTGCAATTTTTACAATAAGAGAGGTCTTCCCTGATGCAGTTGGGCCTGTTAATACAATGTATTTAACGCCTTCTGAATTTTGTTTCAAGTTCCTCAAGTGTGATTTCTATAAGGGTTGGTCTGCCATGGGGACATGTGTATGGATTCCTTGTTGAGAAAAGTTGTTCTATGAGTGAAGACATCTCCTCTGGTGAAAGTGGGTCACCTTGTTTGATAGCAGAATGACAGGCAATTGATTCAAGCACCTTCTCCAGCCCTGTGCGGTTTTCTGTTGTTATCTCCCTCACCATATCCCTGAGGGAATCCTCGCTTGCATTATCAAGTACGGCAGGTACCCCCTCCCATATCACTGAATTACCACTCACAAACCTGAATCTGAATCCAAACCTTTTAAGAACCCCTTCAATCTCCCTCAATTTTTGAATCTCAAGTGGTGAGAATGTCAATTGAATGGGAAAGAGAAGTGTCTGGGTTGGGAATTCAGGTTCACTCAACAATCTCTCAAAGATAATCCTCTCATGGGCAGCGTGCTGGTCAATAATAACCAGCCCCCTCTTTGTCTGGGTGAGTATGTATGAATTATGCACCTGCCAGAAAAGTGCATGCTCATCATCAGGGAAGAGTGGTGTTTCACTGCTTGAGACAAGTTCTATCCTGTATTCTCCAGCCTCTCCTATTATCTCCTGGATGGCAGAGCCAAGTTTTGAAAGGACCCTATGTTCATCAATAAACAGAACTTCCTTCTTCTGGGGATGAACATTCACATCCACAAGGTGGGGCTGTATATCAAAGAAGATAATAAAAGAGGGTCTCTCACCTGCCGGAAGATTATAAACATTCTGGAGGAATTTCATCACAGAGGGATTCCACACACTTCTCCTGTTCACAAAAAGGTAATACTTCCTTGGTGACTTCACATTGGGTTTCTGAACATAGCCCATCACTCCTATCTCATCACCTTCTGTTTCAAATGGAAGGAAATCTTTAAGGAAATCATAACCAAATACATTGGAAATTCTGTCCTCAAGAGAGCCAGGAAGAAGATGATATATCTTCTGGCCATTGTGATATAATTCAAACTGGATTCCAGGGAATGAAATGAATCTTGGAATAAGTTCACCAAGAATAGCCCTGAATTCGGCATTTGCAGAATGCAGGAACTTTCTCCGTGATGGATAATTATAAAAGAGGTTTTTGACAACAACTGTTGTTCCCACCTGCCTCTGGTATTCCCTATCCTCTTTAATCTCTCCACCCATAACCCTTATCATTCTACCAGTTTCTTCCTCCCTTGACCTTGTTAAAATCTCAAGGATTGAGACAGAGGCAATGCTGGAGAGTGCCTCACCTCTGAATCCCATTGTCCTTATATTGCTCAAATCTTCCCTTGTGTATAATTTGCTGGTTGAATATCTGTGAATGACAAGGGGCAGGTCATCAGATAGAATGCCCTCCCCATTATCTGAAATCCTTATCAGCCTCTTTCCACCATCTTCAATCTCTATAACAATCCTGGAAGCACCAGCATCTATTGAATTCTCAATCAATTCCTTCACAACAGAAGAAGGCCTTTCAATAACCTCCCCTGCGGCTATCTTCTTCCTTACATCTTCTGGGAGGATTTTTACCCTTCCCATATGCTTTATACCCTATTTATCTCAAGGGATAATGGAGGTGGCTTTGGATGAGCAAGAAGGAATCCCTGCCCATACCTTACACCGAGGGACTTGAGTGTCTTGAGGTCATCAGGGTTTTCAATACCTTCAGCAATAATGGTGGCATTTATTTTTTCAGCGAATGGCACAAGGGTTTCCAGTATTGCCTGTTTTATGTGGTCCTTGTGTATGTTCCTCACCAGTGCCATATCGTATTTGAGAAAATCAGGGCTTATCTCTGCCACAGATTGAAGGGTGGAAAACCCTGTCCCCATATCATCAATGGCAATTCCAAACCCCATACCCCTCAACCTATCAATTGCCTCCTTGAATGAAGGAAAGTCAATCACACTGAGCCTCTCAGTTATTTCAAAAACCACATTTTCGGGGGATAAACCTTTGTTCTCTATTTCTTCAAGGAAGTTCTCGGAGAAAAGCTCCGGGTCGTAAATGCTTTTTGGTGCAAAATTGATGAATAGCCTGTAATCATCAAGTTTTTCAAAGTTCCTGACCGCATTAAGCCTGCACAACCTTTCAAGGTCAAACAGGAGGTCTGTTTCAAGTGCAAAGGCAAAAAAGTATTCGGCATTGGGGAAATAGGCAGAATCCTTTGCCCTGTTCAGGGCCTCAAAACCTATGATAGAATAATCTTCAAGATTCACAATGCTCTGGTAGTAAGTCACAAGCATATTGTTGGCAATTATCCATTCCATTTCTTCCACCTTTTTCTTCCTGATACTCTCCTCTCTCTGGATTGCGTCAGAGATGGACATAATGATGGCATTGTGAACCTGCCTTTCAAACTTTATCATGGGGTCAAAAATCAAATAGGATGTTCCTATCCTGTAAACTGGCTCTATTGCTGAAATAACGGATGAATTTTTCAGTGTTTCTGTGACTATCCTCTCAATCTCCTCCTTGTAGGATTCAGCAGACCTGTTAGAATTCTTTGTGTCAGGCTCAACAAACAGGATAACCTCTCCTGAACCAGAACCAAGGAGACACAAAATCCCATTTTCAATACTTGACTTTATACTGGCAATTGCCTTAATGAAAAGGGAATCAAAGTTTTCTCTGCCAATAAACTTTTCCAGTTTTTCAAGAAAACTGAAGTAGAGAACAAGTATCCTTCCGTTGTCCCTTAAAACCCTTCTGATTTCATCCATCCTTGCCTCTACTGTTGGGATACCAGTCAGAGGGTCGTATAGAACCGTCCTGTATCTGAGCCAGTCAATGTATCCTTTATCTATTTTGTCCATCTTCCTTCTCCTTGAGCAGGGTTCTAATCCTTTGTATAAGGCCGTCTGGAGTAAATGGCTTTGTAATATAATCTGCAGCACCGCTCTCAAGACCAAGAACCTTGTCCCTCAACTCACCACGGCATGTGAGGAGAATAACTGGAACATCCTTAAATCTATCATCAGACTTTATTATTCTTAAGAACTCCCAGCCATCCATTCCTGGCAACATAAGGTCCAGAAGAATAAGGTCAGGTGAGTACCTCTCCAGAAGGGTTATACCATACTCTGCTGAGAGGGAGGTTTCAACCTCAAACCCCTCAGCAGAAAGAATATCCCTGATAAGATTCAGAATATCCTCCTCATCATCTATTGCCAGTATCTTTTCCATGGTTACCCTCTGTACCTAACTTAAATTTTAACATCACTGTTGTTCCCTCTCCTAACCTGCTTTTAATCTGCACATCCCCTCTGTGTGCCTCCATAATCTCTTTAACAATAGCGAGCCCCAATCCCATACCACTCCTTGTTAAGTCAAATCTTGTAAACCTCTCAAAGACCGATTCAAGCCTCTCTTCTGGAATACCCCTACCACTATCAGTCACAGTGAGCACAATCTCTCCATTCTCCTGATATGTTCTAACCTCTATATACCCATTATCAGTGAATTTTATGGCGTTGTCAAGTATATTTTCAACAGCCTCTCTTATTTTTTCCCTGTTAACATACACCGATGGTAGACCTTTTTCCAGTATCTTTATGAGTTTCAAACCATTTTCTTCTATTCTTCTTCTATTGTCAATTAAAACCTCTTCCACAAGAATATTGAGTGAAACAGGCTCAAATCTGAGTTCGCCAACAACCTCTCCCCTTGAAAACTTCAGTATATTCAAAATCCTATCCTCAAGCCTTGAAAGGTTTCTTCCCACAACCTCAAGGTTGTTTTTTATCTTCTTTGTTATTTTACCTGCTTTTCCACTTAAAATAAAATCAATGTAACCTTTGGCTGCTGTTAATGGTGTTTTTAACTCATGTGAAACAACCGCAATAAAATCACTCTTTGCCCTGTTCAACCTTTCAAGTTCCTTAAGTGAAAAATTCAGGTCAGTTAGAACCCCTGATAAAAATCTTGCAAAGTCATCAATCTCTGTTCCTGTTGACACTTTTATCTCACTCCTCTCCCCCTTCTTAAACTCCTCTATCTGCCTTGATAATTCAGAAACTGGCCTTGTAACCATACTTGCATGCCACTCTGATACTATGAACAGAAAAACAATCAGGCCAATAAACCACAATAAAAGCGAAAAGAAAAACCTTAAATTCCAGACACCGACATATTCAAGGGGTATGAAGAACAGGAAAGTATACCTGTGTTCACCATTTGAACTTATATATGGTTGCAAAATCAAAAGTGTATTTTTATGGAATCGGGTGAGATATTTAACGCCCCTGATTTCCTCAGGAGAAAATTCTTCTGGAAGCACTCCTCCATCAGTATCAACAACGATTTCACCGCTCATATTATAAACAACGATTCTTTCAAAGTGTTCTTCCCTTGCATGGTAGAGAAGGGAGCGTATCTTTTTTACCTCACCAACACCTCTGAGACCTTCATCCAGTCTTGGACCGAATGTGTTGACAATAAAAACAGTGTGCAGTTTGCTTGTCTCAATCAACTGGTTTAAAAATATCCTCCTTACACTGAAGTAAAAATATACAAAGAATACCACGCTCAAGATACTACTAAAAATGAACATTGACCTGAAAAATCTGTTTCTCAATGTCACCCTTCTCATACTTCAACCTCCATTCCATCCCTTGCTGCAATCACATTCACCTGGTATGTCTTTGAAAGTTCGCCTGCAATTATCCAGGGCTTTGCCTTTATCATTGTCATACCAAAATGGGTTAAAATAAGGGTATCAGGTTTACGGCTATTGAGAAACTCCTTAACATCCTCAAGTGATAGGTGCTTTAGATTTTTTCTTTCTTTTGTTACCACATTCATTATTACAGTTTTTCCACAAAAATCTTCTTCAATCCCTTTGTAGTATTCAGTATCTGAAATTATAGAGAGTACATTCACATGATTTTTATAAAAATTCATCCCGTATGTCTCAACCGGATGGACAAGTTTTCTGGAGAACTGAAGGGTAATATCTTCATCTATATTCAACTTTAGTCCCTCTTTTATAACAACTATATCCTCAAGAAAACTTCTAAGATACCTCAAAACAACAGGGTCGTCCTCAAGTGCATCCTGGGGTGCAACCAGAATACCCCTCCTTTTGAAACCTCCCTCAGTCAATGCCTCAATGATGGTATTCACATCTGCTGAGTGGTCAAGGTGTCTATGGGTCAAGAT
>QNDZ01000070.1 GCA_003646055.1 bacterium | reverse complement strand
GTGTGGAGGAATCCAACAGGGATAAACAGGTTCCCTGAAAGGACCTTCATAGACAAAATTCCATCACTCACAACAGGGGTTTTGAGGATAAGGTTTGGGCTTGCAAAAGAGGGGTATGTGAACATACAGGTGTATGACCTTACAGGGAGATGCGTTGAGACCATTGTGAACAAGAGGATGGGCAGGGGATACTACAACATCACCAGAAGTTTCTACTCCCATCCCGATGGTGTTTACTTCGTGAAGATGAGGGTTGGAGAGATTTCAAGGATGGAGAAGATAATAAGATTGCGATAAAAGCATCTATTCGCTCTCTTGACAATAATAGAAGTTTCTCTGGAAGTCAATGGTTGACAAATAAAAGAACTACACTAACATAAAAACATGAAAAAGTTTTTGATAATCTTAATATTAATGTTGATAATACTTTATGCCTGTTTTAAAAAACTTGGCATTCCAGGGAAGACAATTAACACCGGGGAAGAACCTGATAGTGTAAGTGTCAATGTAAGCGAATTTATCCCTTATGAAGAAACTGTAAGGATTATTCCAGATTTTAACACAAGTTTGGATGGATTAACCCTTGAAGACATAGCAAATCTAAGAATACAAAAAGTTGAACAGTATAAGTTTTTAAATTTTTTCCCTCCAGATTATCACCCTTTAAAGCACCCACATAGTTCTATTTATAATAGAATAACAGGTGGAAAGGCCTGGATAAAATCCGTTCCCTTTTACATTGTAAATCCATATATTTTGATTATATTGAGCCCTGCTAATCATGTGACACCTTTAAACTTCTACTGTTCAAATTTTTCAATTGTATATACATATGGGAAGATTGTTGAGACCCATAGAGGTGCAAATGCACGATGCTGGTTTGAAAAGGTGTTTAATTCCCCCGATTTTCCAGGCAGGATAAGAATCTGGATGGTAAACGCCTATGACGCTGGTTTTCATTATATCAATTTGGATTTTCATGAATGTGATAATGTTGAAAAGGAAAGCAATCCCCATAACATTATGAATACTGTATATAGCAATGTATCATTCTATCATGTAGGCCGATATGGTGTGAATAATATAAGTGCTGAGGATAGAAATGCATGGATAAAATTATGTATGAAAGATATGTTTACCAGAATAACTTTAAAACTCTGGCGTGAAAAACCAGCTTCCATTGATGCAAAACCAGATATAATTTACGAAATACAGGTTATTCCATACTAACAACACCCCTGCGCGCATGCTTTTTCCCACCTTTTATTTCTTTGTCCCTTGACACTTGAAAAATGGGGGATTAAAATGTTGAAAAAGGAGTGGAGATGAAGAAGGAGAAAATTCTTTCGGAAATCAGGTCTTATCTAACTGCAATCCTTTTTGTTTTGTTTTTAAGGGCATTTTTTATCCAGACATTCCATGTTCCAACAGGTTCAATGGAGGACACAATCCTTGTAGGTGATTTTTTGATGGTTAACAGATTTGTCTTTGGTATGAAGATACCCTTCACTGATAAATATTTTGTAAGGTTTTCTTATCCAAGAAGGGGCGACATCATTGTGTTCAGGTATCCCCTTGGAAGGGCAAACTTCGTTAAAAGGTGTGTTGGACTGTCAGGTGATACAATTGAAATCAGACACAAAATCCTTTATGTGAATGGGAAGAGAATGGAAGAACCCTATGTAAAACACATTGATCCCAGAGAATTCCCACATATAAACGATGTTCAACCTATGCCACAGGAGATGTATCAAAAATTCTGGGAGAACAGGGAGTTTAAGAGGACTGCCCTTGTGAGGGATAATTTTGGACCTGTTGTGGTTCCAGAGGGCTGTGTATTTGGCCTGGGTGATAACAGGGATAATTCAGATGATTCAAGGTTCTGGGGCCCAATCCCCATCAATTACATATCAGGTGTACCCATATTCATTTACTGGTCTCAAAAGAAGGAGATACCTGCCTACAAACTCTTCCAGAAGATTAGATGGGGCAGGATTGGCAAGGTAATAAAATGGAGGGTTGACAATGGCAAAAAAATTAGGTGAGATACTCGTTGAAAAGGGACTTGTTACCCAGAAACAGATATTAACAGCATTAAAAAAGCAGAGGGAGGAAGGGGGGCGTCTTGGTTCAATCCTTGTTGGACTTGGTTATATCTCTGATAGCGACCTTATAGGTGTGCTGAGTGAACAGTTCGGTGTTCCTGCAGTTGACCTTGACAACATTGAGGTGGATGAGAAGGTTCTCAAACTGATTCCCCAGCATATTGCAGAGAGACTGAATGTTTTCCCTCTGAAGAGAGAAGGAAAGATACTCCACCTTGCAATGGCAAACCCAGCAGACATCTACACGGTTGAGGATATTAAATTCGCCACCGGTTTTGAAATACTTCCCCATGTTGCCTCTGAAAGGATGATCAGAAAGGCAATAGAGAAGTACTATGGCGTTGGTGGTGCGATTGCAGAGGTTCTCAGTGAGATGGAAGAGGAGATAGAGGTTCTGGAAGAAAAGGAGGAAGAAGAGAATGTTATCACAGACACCGAAGCCGCACCTGTTGTAAAACTTGTGGATAGTATCATTGCAGAAGCGGTTAAGAGGAATGCAAGTGATATACATATTGAGCCATATAAAAAGGTTCTCAGGGTCAGATTCAGGATAGATGGTGTTCTCCATGAGGCCATGTCTCCCCAGTACATATTCGGGCCTGCCATTGTATCAAGGATTAAACTGATGGCAAAACTTGACATTGCGAACAGAAGACTGCCACAGGACGGACACATAAACATGAGGGTAGGCCAGGAGGAGGTTGACCTGAGGGTATCAACCCTGCCCACAACCCATGGCGAAAAGGTGGTTATAAGGATAGCAAAGAAGAGCGGACTTGGAATTGCCCTTGAATCACTTGGACTCACAGGCAAGGCATACGAGGATTTTGTGAATGCACTTGCCAAACCAAACGGGATTATCCTTGTTACAGGTCCAACTGGTAGTGGTAAAACAGTTACCCTTTATTCTGCACTTAAAAGGCTTAATCAACCAGGTGTGAACATAATGACTGCTGAAGACCCTGTTGAATACGACCTCATGGGGATAAATCAGGTGAATGTGAGGGATGAAATTGGCCTTACATTCTCAACAGTATTGAGGTCATTCCTCAGGCAGGACCCTGATATTATCATGGTTGGAGAGATAAGGGATAGGGAAACAGCAGAGATTGCAATAAGGGCCGCACTAACAGGCCATCTGGTGCTCTCCACTCTCCATACGAATGATACTGCATCCTCCATTACAAGGCTTGTTGATATGGGCATCCCTTCCTATCTTCTTGCATCCTCAATTATCCTTGTTGAGGCACAGAGACTCGTGAGAAGAATCTGTGAGCACTGCAAAAAGCCGTATAAACCCAGTGAGGACGAACTTCTATTCTTTGGTCTGAGCCCAGACCATAACATGACCTTTTACAAGGGTGAAGGATGCCTTGATTGTGGGAACACAGGGTATAAGGGAAGGACAGGTGTTTTTGAAGTGCTTCCCATAACACCCACAATAAGAAGAATGATTGTGGAGGGAAGAACAAGTGATGAAATTATGGAGCAGGCAAGAAAGGAAGGTATGAAAACATTGAGGGAGGATGGGCTGGAAAAGGTAAAGCAGGGAATAACTTCTGTTGATGAGGTCATAAGGGTAACAGTCCAATAAAGGAGGTTAAAATGGCTATAAATGCTTATGTGGGAATCAAGGTCTCAGCAAAAGAGGCAGAGAAAATCCTTAAAAACCTGAGAAGCCAGGAATTTGTGACCCAGGCAGATGCAGTGACAGGAAGTTTTGACATAATTGCACTGATAAGGGCACCTGATTTCCATACACTCGGGGAGATTATCATTAAGAAAATCAGTCAGATAGATGGTGTTCTTGATACTGAGACCTTCCCTGTCATAGAATTTGGACGGTAATACTTGACAAATTAGGTATGATTATTATTTTATAACTGGAAAAAAGACTTCCAGAAGGAGGTGGTATATATGGGAAAGAAGAAAAAGCACACCACAGAAGGTGTTAAAGAGGAGGAACTGACTTCTGAAAAAGAGGATGTTGAGAAGAAAAAGGATGTTATTATAGACGAACTCCAGAAGGAACTTAATATCCTGAAGAACCGCATTAAGGAACTTGAGGATGAGGTTAAGGAGTGGAAGAACAAGTACCTCTATACACTGGCAGACTATGATAATCTGAGAAAGAGAAAAAAGAAGGAACTTGAAGAAGGTATAAGATACGCCAACGAGAGATTCCTCAGGGAACTTCTCACAGTGGTTGATAACTTTGAGAGAGCAATGAAGGCAATGCCTGAAAAAGGCGGTGAGGATGTTGAAGGTATAAAAAAGGGTGTGGAGATGATTTACAGGCAGTTAATAGACTTCCTTAACAGGGAAGGTGTTGTTCCCTTTGATAGTGAAGGAAAGTCCTTTGACCCTCAAAAACACGAGGCACTATCGGTGGTGGAGGATGATACAATTCCACCAGGAACGGTTGTGCAGGAGTTAGAAAAGGGTTATATTTACAAAAACAGGATACTCAGACCCGCAAGGGTTACAGTGTCCGTGGAGAAGAAAGAAGAAGAAAGAAAGGAGGTGATAGAAAATGAAGGAACCGATAATAGGGATAGATCTGGGAACGACTAATTCAGTTGTTGCTGTTGTAGAAAAGGGTGAGCCTGTTGTTATACCAAATCCTGAAGGTGGAAGAACAACTCCATCAGTGGTTGCTTTCAGGGATGGAGAAAGAATCGTTGGTGTTCAGGCAAAGCGACAGATGATAATGAACCCTGAAAACACCATTTACTCAATAAAGAGGTTTATGGGAAGAAGGTTCAATGAGGTTCAGGAGGAGATGAAGTATGTAACCTACAAGGTCGTGGAAGGACCCCATGGAGATGCAAGGGTTAAGGTGGGTGATAAGGTTTATTCACCACCTGAAATATCTGCAATGGTTCTCCAGTATCTAAAAAAGGCTGCTGAGGACTATCTTGGTAGAGAGGTGAAGAAGGCAGTGATAACTGTTCCTGCATACTTCAATGATTCCCAGCGTCAGGCAACAAAGGATGCAGGGAAGATTGCAGGGCTTGAGGTCTTGAGGATAATAAACGAGCCTACTGCTGCATCCCTTGCATACGGACTTGATAAGAAGAAGAATGAGAAAATAGCAGTGTATGACCTTGGCGGTGGAACCTTTGATATATCCATTCTTGAAATAGGGGATGGTGTTTTTGAGGTTCTCTCTACCAATGGAGATACACATCTTGGTGGTGATGACTTTGACCAGAGGATTGTTCAGTGGCTCATAGAGGAGTTCAAACAGGAGACAGGTATAGACCTATCACAGGACAGATCTGCCCTTCAGAGGCTCAGAGAGGCGGCTGAAAAGGCAAAGATTGAACTCTCATCCATGCTTGAGACAACAATCAGTCTTCCATTCATATCCGCTGACCAGACAGGGCCAAAGCATCTTGAGAGGAAACTCACAAGGGCAAAGTTTGAATCCCTTGTTGAAGACCTTGTTAATAGGACAGAAGGCCCTGTAAGACAGGCACTTGAGGATGCAGGTTTGAAGCCAGAGGACATAAATGAGGTGATTCTGGTCGGTGGAATGACAAGGGTTCCACTTGTTCAGAAGAAGGTAAAGGAAATCTTTGGTAAAGAACCTCACAAGGGAATAAACCCTGATGAGGTTGTTGCTGTTGGTGCTGCAATACAGGGTGCTGTTCTTGGTGGTGAGGTTAAGGATGTGCTCCTTCTTGATGTAACCCCTCTCTCACTTGGTATTGAGACACTTGGTGGTGTTATGACCAAGATCATAGAGAGAAACACAACCATCCCCACAAAGAAAAGCCAGATTTTCACCACTGCAGAGGACAACCAGCCAGCAGTAACAATCCATGTGCTTCAGGGTGAGAGACCCATGGCAAAGGATAACAGAACCCTTGCCAAGTTTGACCTGGTTGGTATTCCACCAGCACCCAGGGGTGTACCCCAGATTGAGGTGACCTTTGAAATAGATGCTGATGGTATTCTCCATGTGAAAGCAAAAGACCTTGCAACTGGAAAAGAGCAGAAGATACAGATTAAGGCATCAAGTGGCCTTACAGAAGAGGAAATCAAAAAGATGCAGGAAGAGGCTGCTGCACACGAGGAAGAGGACAGGAGGAAACTGGAACTTGCACAGACAAGAAACCAGGCAGATGCCCTTGTCTACTCTGTGGAAAAGACCCTTAAAGACCTCGGTGACAAGGTTGCACCTGACCAGAAGGTGCAGATAGAGAATGCTATAAAAGACCTTAAAGAAGCAATGAAGGGTGAAGATGTCTATAAGATAAGGGAAAAAATAGAGGCACTACAGAAGGCATCATATTCCATCGCAGAAGAGGTTTACAAGAGGGCTGCAGAGGCTGAAGCTGCAACTGGTGGAGCAACACAAACAGAGACTGGAGAAGAAAAGAAGGAAGAGAAAAAAGAGGGTGAGGAAGAGGTTCAGGCAGATTATGAAGTGATAGATGAAGAGGAGGAAAAATAAAGAAAAATGGCCTCTAAAAGGGATTATTATGAGATTCTGGGTGTTCCAAGGAATGCATCACCTGAGGAGATAAAGAAGGCATACAGGAGACTTGCAAAAAAGTATCACCCTGACCTTAATCCAGACAACAAGGAAGAGGCCACAGAAAAATTTAAGGAAATATCAGAGGCATACGAAGTTTTGATGGATCCAGAGAAAAGGGCCCTCTATGACCGATATGGTCATGAGGGCCTTTCTGGTGCTTTCAAGCAGGGCAACTTCACCTGGGAAGACTTTACCCACTTCTCTGACCTTGAGGATATATTTGGAGACCTCTTTGGTGGTGGTAGTCTCTTTGACTTTTTCTTTGGCACTGGAAGAAGAGGGGAGAGGAGGGAATACAGAAGAAGACCCCAGGGAGAACCTGGTGGGAATATAAAGGTTGTGGTTCCATTAACACTCAAGGAAATAGCAGAAGGGGTTACAAAGGAGATAAAGCTCAGGAAGTATGTTGTATGTCCACACTGCAATGGAACGGGTGGAAAGACTGAAACATGCCCAACCTGTGGAGGAACTGGCCAGATAAGGAGAACCCAGAGGCATATATTTGGTGAGTTTGTATCTGTTTCAACCTGTCCAACATGCAGGGGAAGTGGTGAGATTGTAAAAGAACCCTGTAAGTACTGCCATGGAGAGGGAAGAATCAAGAAAGAGAAGAAAATAAAGGTAAAGATTCCACCTGGAGTTTCAAAAGGGAACTATATCACACTCAGGGGAGAAGGACATGCTGGAAGGAGGGGTGGACCACCAGGTGACATTATAGTTTTGATAGATGAGAAAAAGGACAACACCTTTATCAGGGATGGATTTAATATCATACTGAACCTTCCTATAAGTTTTAAAACCGCTGTTCTTGGTGGTGATGTTGAGATTCCCACGCTCAATGGAAGAAAAACCATCCATATACCACCAGGAACCCAATCAGGTCATAGAATCCATCTTAAAGGTGAAGGAATAAAATTTATGAATGGCTATGGCAGGGGAGACCTTATTGTCCAGGTGAATGTTTATACACCCAGAAGGGTTTCAGGGAAGGCAAAAAAACTTCTTGAGGAACTGGATGCACTCCTTGAAAAACCTCCAGAGGTCAAATAAGTTATTAATTCATTTTCTCTTGCCTTTCCCTTGCAACCGGATGGTTTATAAGAATCGTTGCAGAGTATGCAGAGTGGGAGAGGGGAGAGGGTAAAAAGATAATGGTGCAGTTTAAGAAAAGAAACTTGGCCAGTATATTTATTCCTCTTGTTATTTTCTTTATTTCTGGTTGCCATGGAGATTCTTCAAATCTAAAAGCCATATGGTATAGTGACGCATTATCAGACCTCCCGGCAAAATACAAAAGAATTAAGATAGCAATTGTTTATAGTGAAAGATGGGTGAATGATGATGGAACTATTTCAGATTTAAGAATTAATTCCTCCAATCAATCACTGGATGCCTTTATTGAAGGCATCTCAAAGGACTATTTCTTTGGGAAGGAATCTCTAACCAGTGGTTCTTTCCAACCCCCTGATTCAGGATGCTTTACTGGAATTT
>QNDZ01000069.1 GCA_003646055.1 bacterium | reverse complement strand
CCTACAAATGCACCAAATGACACAACTATTGTGTTGAGGGTTTATGGTGTTAATTTCACAGGGACACCCACTATAACTCTTTACAATGGAACTGACACCATCATAGCCACAAACGTAACTGTGGTAAATTCTAACTACCTTACCTGCGATATAAATTTAACAGGTGCATCCCCGGGATACTATAACATACTTGTTAATAATAATGAAGATCAGGATTCACTAGAGGTCTGTTTCACAGTAATTAAAAAATTAACCCCTCCTGTTTATATATATTCTAAATCTATTTATAATGCGGGAACCACCTTGTTAAAAATGGCCCTGGGTGACGGAAACAACGATGGAAAATATGAGATATATGTTGGCTCCTGGAGGAATAAGATTTATCAACTCTGGTGGGACGGTTCATGGAATGTCGATTCACTTTCTGCGGGGAATGTTCTATTCCAGGGCGTTGGTTTAGGTGACGGAAATAACGATGGTGATTACGAAGTCTATGGAACCAGTAATAACTATCATCTCTATCAGTTCAGGTGGAATGGTTCATCATGGGATACTCTTGATATGGGTGGAAGTTCTACTTATATGGCAAGGGTTGTGATTGGAGATGTTATCAGGGATGGAACATTCCAGGTTTATTCCACTGATGACAACGGAAATGTATTTCAATTCATCTATAATGGTGCTGGATATGATACCACTATAATAGCCACTGTTGGTGCTGCTGGAAAAGGGATATGTATAGGTGATGGAGATAATGATGGAGATGTTGAGCTCTATGTTGCATCCCTTTCAGGAAACGTTTACCAGATTTCATGGGATGGCTCAAATTGGGTTATTGATACAATTGGTGTAGGTTCTGGAGGCATGACCGAGATTGGTATAGGCGATGGAGACAACGATGGGAATATTGAGATATATGCCTGTTCAAATGATGACAGTGTCTATCAGTTTAAGTGGAATGGAACGGCATGGGAAAAGAGTCTGGTTGGTTATGGAACAGATAAAATGAATGATGTTGAGGTTGGGGACGGGGACAATGATGGTCTGAATGAGGTATATGCTGGATGTGCAAATAGCATTCTGTATCAGTTTGAATGGGATGGGAGTTCGTGGTCTGACACTGCGTTGTTCAATTCAGGTTTCTCTATTAGAGGCATCGGGATAGGTGATGGCAACAGAGACGGTGAGAATGAAATTTACGCCGCATGCACCGATGGAAACCTGTACCAGATTTCCTACTCGGATACCTTTTTATTTGATGCAGGGGTAAAAGAAATAGTTTCCCCAAATGACAGCATCACACCTTCTGGGGAGTACAGAGTCAAAGCAATCATTACCTATAAAGGCCCTGCAGATCTCACCTTCCTTGTTCATGCAAATGTCATAGACACAACTACAGGGACATCTATATTGCAGGAATCCCTCACTGTAACAATGGGACCCTCATTGCCGGAAACACTGTTAACATTTGGGACTGTTAACCTTGCTGAAAATGTAACCTACAATACTGTGGTATATGTACCAGGGAATGATACTTTCCCCCAAAATGATACAATCTCAATATTCACGACAGCAAAGCGTATACTTATCCTATACGTAGAAGATGCCAATGGTTATGGGGCACCTGTTCACCCTGATACCATATGGCAGATACCACTTGTAAATCTCCTTGGAGCAGACAGGATACTGTGGATGGGACCAACAGCTGACGAAAACGAAGACGGTCCCACCCTTGATGAAATGAAGAACGTGGACCTTGTCATATGGAACTGTTATGATTATTACTCCGAGCCACAACTCACAACAAATGACACAATAAACATAAAACAACTTGTAGCAGATGGTGGTAAGATATGGCTGATTGGTCAGGATATATACTATAGTTTATTTAGTAAAAAGGGAAACAGGGAAAAAGGAGAACCCATAAAAATTGACCTGAAGGCACAACCCAACTTTCTTGGAACTGTATTTGGTCTTGAGACCATATACGAAGACTACCTTTATGAACTGAATATGAATATCATGGGAATAGGTGAAGCACTATCAGATACAATTTATGTTGAATCAGATTTTGAATACGACGGTTATCTTTATCCCGACTCCGTTGGCCCTGATACTTCTATTGCCCATCCAATACTTATAGACCCTGACAGCAACTTTGTGATAGGTATAGCAAGGAATGATTCACTTGCAGCATTCTGGGCTGCTGATGGAAGAGGTGCAGACACTTCACCTGGTGGAGAATGGGAAAACCTTATAGCTAAGATGCTCAATTTCTTCAGTGTTCCCCTGGGTACACATGAGGTGGAGAGTCAACCAGGGATAAAAATACTATCCACGATAGGACAGAAGGTTTCCTTTATCTATACAGGCACTGACAACGGTGAAGTCACGGTGAGTGACATCCTTGGCAGAACAGTGAAAACCTTCAAAGGGTTGAACCCTGGTTCTCATGTATCCATAAAAGACCTGCCTGCTGGGATTTACTTTGTGAAACTGAAAGGCACTGATATAAAGAAGAAAATCACCATAGTTAAATAAAAAAGGGGGCTCTAAAGCCCCCCTTTAATTTTTTCATGCTTCAAGCACCCAGTTTCTCAAGGAAGGCCTTTGGTTTAACCCTGTTCAGTTTGAACCCAAGTTCATCAGGTGGTATTCCAAGGGCTAGTCCAAGTATCTGGGGATAATAAAATACCGGGATTCCTATTTCTGCATTCTCCATTTTCTCTATCTTCTTCTGGTTTCCCTCATACATTATTGAACAGAACGGGCAGATGGATATAAGCCCATCTATCCCTTTATCCTTCAGTTCCATAAGTTTCTTTGCACTCATCTTCAATGCAACATTTTCATCTATCCCGAGTATACCACCACCACAGCAGTTCTTTAGTGTGGTATAGTCCACACTCTCTGCACCCGTGACCATAATCAGTTCATCAAGGGAAACAGGTGCCTCAGGATTATCAAACTCCTCATAAACCTCTGAGGGTTTCAGATAGTGGCAACCATAGTGTGGGGCAAATCTGAAGCCTTCAAGGGGTTCAACAATGAAGTTTTTGAGTTCGCATATTCCAAGGTCTTCATAGAGTATTCTTGAGAAATGCTTCACCTCTATGTTCCCGTTGTACCTAATGTTCCCGAGTTTTTCATTTATAATCTCCCTCAACTCCTCATCCTCTTTCAAAACTTTATTCACCTCTGTCAGGGTGGATGTGCATGCACTGCAGAGGGTGCAAATATCAAGCCCTCTGTTTTCTGCAAGGGCAAGGTTTCTGGCTGCCATAAGGAATGATGTTTCCACATCCACAGCCTTCACAGGAAAACCACAACAGGTGAATTCATCAACATCCACAAGGTGCAGACCTATTCTCTCTGCCACCTTTCTTGCTGCAATTTCATAGTTCATTCCCCTCACAGGAACAGTGCAACCGAGGAAAAGTGCATACTTCATTTCTCACCCCCTGCAAGTCTTGAAATCCCTGTCCTATCCATAATCTCCTTCAGAACCTCACCCTTCCTTTGTATCTTTGGAAGCCCGAACTTCTCTCTCTTCTTGTTATCAAAATCAGCAATCTCGTATAGACCATCAAAACTGGAAAGTGCCTTTATCTGTTCAATATAAGATGGATGAACATACCCTTCCTGAACAGCAATATTCTTCAATGCGGTCATAAGGTCTGTTATTCCCACATCCTGTGGACACCTTTCACTGCAGGTATAACATGAGGTACAGAGCCAGATAAAATCACTCTTCAGCACCTCGTCCTTCATACCGAGAAGCACCATATGGATTATCTTTCTGGGATTATACCTCTCATCAATCTCTCTAACAGGGCAACCCGCAGAGCAGGTTCCACAGGCAAAGCATCTGGTGATGTTTTCACCACCGGGTGTGGACGCAACCTGAAACTTAAAATTGGGGTCAAGTTTTGTCAGTGATATTGCCATTTCATCCTCCAAGTTCTTCCTTTTTTATAAATTCCACAAAACTATCAATGTTTTTCTTCACCTCATCTGATAGTTCCTCTCCAAATTCCTGGTTGGGATTCACCTCCATCACATATATCCTTATATCCTCAGGCATCTCCATACCAAGTCTGTTCCCAAGATGAATGGCTGTATAAAGATTTATTGTGTGGGGAGATGTTAGATGCCATGAATGGGACAGGTCTTCAAGTCCAAGTTTTTTGAAACTTCCAGGATTCTCTCCAGGAGTGGAATCAACAAAAACCACCTCCTTAAAACCATTTATCACGTCAAGTATCCTGAATCCACCTATGGAACCTGTTTCAAAGACCACACCATTATCCCTGTGCTCAGCCATCAACCTTTCAACAACCCTGATGCCAAGGCTGTCATCAGATAGAATGGGGTTACCGAGCCCGAATATCAGTTTATCCCCTCTTGATGACATCAACCAGTCTCCCCCTCCAGTCAAATATTTCAACCTTTATAGGCATTGTTCCAGGGAGTGAGTGAGTGGCACATGAGAAGCATGGGTCATAATTCCTGAACGCCATCTCAACCATGTTCAATATTCCCTGGTCTGCTTTTCCATTCTTTATCAGTGCCTGGGCAGCCTTCTTCACCGACATGTTCATGGCAGCATAGTTGAATGCAGTTGCAACAATAAGGTTCAGTTCAGTTATAAGTCCATTCTCATCTGCCCTGTAATGGTGAATAAGTGAACCCCTTGGTGCCTCAATTCCACCTATACCTTCACCTTTATAGGTTTTCTTATCAGGAATTGTCCTTACATTCTTATCGGTTATTTGAGGGTCGTTGCACAGTTCAACAATCCTTTCAGCAGCATACAGACACTCTATTGCCCTTGCCCAGTGGAATGTGAGTGTATAATGGGCTGGCTTCCCACCGAGGAAGTCAAAGAATTTCTCGTATGCTGCCTGCGCCCTTGGAGTTGTGAAGCCTTCAGATGCATTCAGTCTGCCAAGTGGAGCACTTCTCATAACACCAGAGGCGCATCCATCAACAAACCCCTTCCAACCAATATCCTTAAGATAGGGAAATTTCAAATATGTCCATGGTTCCACATGTTCTGCTATATGGTCAAGGTACTCCTCTGGATTAAACTTCAGGATTTCCTTTCCGTCAGGGTTAACCACCCTGAATACCCCCTCATAAAAGTTTACTTTATTCTGGTCATCAACAAGGCCAATGTAGTTTGTTTCGTGGTAATAAACATCCTTACTCAGGATAAGTTCAAGATACCTTGGGTTCTGGAGAATAAACTTGTCCACCACCTCAAGCGTAAACTCACAGAATTCAACCAGGGACTCTCCCATTTTTAAGATTTCTTTTCTCTCTTCTTCTGTAAGGGGGTGTGAGACACCACCTGGTATGGAATATACAGGATGGGTTGATTTCCCTCCCAGCATATCCTCAATCTTCACTGCATAAGCCCTGTTCTGGATAACCTTCTTCCCAATGTCAAGGCCAACCTTCTCAATAACACCAAAGATGTTTCTCTTTGCAGGGTCTGCATCAGGACCAACAATAAAATCAGGTGCTGGGCCAAGTGCATATATATGTTCAAGGTGTGATTCAAGAAAATGGGCAAGATAGCCCATCTCCCTGAGTTTCTTACCTGTTGGTGGTGGCTCAACTCCATACACACCGTCTGCTGCCTTTGAGGATGCTATGTGATGTGCCCAGGGACAAACTCCACACAACCTTGTAACAATCCTGGGCATTTCCTCCACAGGTCTCCCTTTACAGAACTCCTCAAAACCACGCAACTCCACAATCTGGAAGTATGCATCCTCAACATTTCCCTTTGAATCAAGGAATATGGCTATCTTTGCGTGACCTTCCAATCTTGTAACAGGGTCTATCTTTATCTCTTTTCCCATATTGCCTCCTTATTCATCCTGCACTACCCTGCGGAGCAGTGACTTTGGTAGAGAGAATCTATAGAAACAGCCAAGTGGGTCCTTCATCTGGGAAACAAACTTCTCTATATCCTCCTCTGAAAGTTCAAGTTCATTCTCTGAAACACCAAATATTGACGCAAGTGCTGAAAGCATTGAGCCTCCCTGATCCATTACCTTGGATGTTGGTCCCATACACCCCCTGCACGGCATATTCGCCTCAATGCAGGGTGCACCACATCCAGCCCTTGTTGCAGGCCCAAGACATAGGATTCCCTGTTCAAGGAAACACTTCTCAGGGTCTGGCTCAACCTCTGTTATGAATTTAAGTTTGTCTATCTTTATCTTCTTCCCTTTTCCCGGATTTCTGGGGCATTCATCGCAGAGTGTCTTTTCTTCAGCAATCACAGTCCCCTTTGGTGGCAGTTCCAGTTTACCTTCAACCCACCCCTTAATCAGGTTGAGTATCTGCATGTTCATAACATGTGTGGGTGGACATGCAGGGACATAGTAGTCAACATCAACTACATCATCCAGTGCGTAGACCTCATCGTAGAATTCTGGAAGTGTAAGTTTATGCCCCTTCTCATCCGTCCATTCAGTCTGGGGGTAAACTCCCTCTGGATTATCCGTTGAAAAAGTCTTTTTATATACGGTTTCAAATATCTTCGCCCTGTTTGAGACATTTGCCAGCCCTGGTATTCCACCAAGATGTGCACATGCACCATAGGCTATCAATACCTGACACTTCTCCCTCATTATCTTTGCAAACTCCTCATTGTCTGAATTTCTCACAGCACCATGATAGAGTCCAATGGTGATTGACTTGTCAGGCATCTTTCTAAGGTCATCGTATTTTACATCAAGGAGTGTTGGGGAAAACACAATGTCCGCAACCTCAAGGAGTTCAAAGAGTTTCTCACTGAAGTTTACAACAGCAATATCGCACCCCACACAACTCGCACCCCTTTTCAGGGCTATTGATATTTTCTTTTTATCCGGCATGTTTCACCTCTTGTTTTTTTCTATAGGGACTTGGACCAAGTTCTTTTATCTCATTAACAAACTCATTTATCACCTGTGCAAACTTTTGTCCTTCACCAGCACTGACCCACTCAAGCCTGAACCTCTTTGGATTTAGACCAAACTGCTGCAGAAGAAGTTTCAGAAGTGCCATCCTTCTTCTGGTTCTGTAATTCCCTCCAATGTAATGGCAATCACCTGGGTGGCAACCAGCAACCATCACACCATCAGCACCGTTCTTGAATGCATAAAGAATAAATTCAGGGTCAACCCTTGCCGAGCACATTGTCCTTATCTGCCTGAACTCTGTGGGCATCTGTAATCTTGAAACGCCAGCAAGGTCTGCACCTGCATAGGCGCACCAGTTGCATGTAAAAACAAGGATATTCAGTTTATCATTATTATCCTTCATTTTTCCTCCCCTGCTCCAGCGGTTTGCATCTCATATTTTTCAGGTCTCAATGCTGCCTCTATCATTGCATATATCTGCTCTGATGTGAATCCCTTTTGCTCCATTGCACCTGATGGGCATGCGGCAATACATGCGCCACATCCCTTACACAGAGCCTCATTAACAACCGCCTTTTTCTTTTCAGGTTCATTCTCCTCGGCAACAATCTCTATTGCACTATACTCACAAACAGGTTCACAGATTCCACACCCATCACATATATCCTCATTAACTGCTGCAATGGTTGGCTCTGCTCTGTACTGGGGTTTTGATATAATTGTCTGAGCCCTTGCAGCAGCAGCCTTTGCCTGAACAATTGTCTCATCTATGAATTTTGGTGAGTGTGCAAGTCCAGCAAGGAAAACACCCTCTGTTGCAAAGTCAACGGGTCTGAGTTTTACATGTGCCTCAAGGAAGAAGCCATCTTCATTCAGGGGAACTTTAAATTTCTTTGCAAGTTCATCATTTGCCTCATCAGGGACAATACCTGTTGAGAGAACAACCATATCTGCTGGTATCTCAATCCAGTCTCCAAGGATCTCATCATAGGTCTTCACAAAGAGTTTTTCACCCTTCTTATGAACCTCTGGTTTCTTATCGTCTGAGTATCTCAGGAAGATTGCACCCAGTTCCCTGACTTCATTGTACCACTTTTCTCTGAACCCATAGGTTCTTATGTCCTTGTTGAGAACAAAAATCTGGGTTTCAGGTTTCTGTTCAAGTATCTTCCTGGCATTCTTCACTGCTGCTGTGCAGCATATCCTTGAACACCATGGGTGTTT